>JAISME010000111.1 GCA_031276915.1 Zoogloeaceae bacterium | reverse complement strand
GCGGGAGCATCCTGCTCCCGGCCACACCACGGGGGAGCAAGATGCTCCCCCCACTTTATCGTCATTGCGAGGGGCGTAGCCCCGTGGCAATCCATACACCCTTGTCACGATTGGGACGCCTGGCTTTTTCTCCCACGCTTGGCAAGCAAGGGCGTCACGCAAGACAGAAGCGGTGTCCCTGTGGAACCGGCGTGTGGATTGCCACGGGCCTGCGGCCCTCGCAATGACGAAGGTTTGGAGGGATGTGGGAAAAATTACCGTCCGCAGGGTTGCCGTCCGCAGGACCGGGCCTGCGGCCTTCGCAATGACGTATTGAGGCGTGATCGCAGGAACAGGGGAAAATGCGCCCGCGATCGGAGTGATAAAACGGGGAAAAGCGAAGAAACCGGAAGGGGGAGGAAAGGCTGGAAGAGAAGGGAAGAAAAACCCGGCGCTATCCAGACGCCGGAAAATCTTCTCCGTTATCTTTGGATAACGGAGAAGATTTTCATATTCGCCTGCTGGCTGCTGGCTGCTGGCTGCTGGCTGCTGGCTGCTGGCTGCTGGCTGCTGGCTGCTGGCTGCTGGCTGCTGGCTGCTGGCTGCTGGCTGCAAGTATTATGTTTGCATATTCCGGCTTGTCAAGTCTTTTTACACTTTTCCCCGCATCCCCTCCGCACAGCACAGCGGGTGTTCCAGTCGATGCTTCCGAAAACGGCAGGGTGGAGAACATGATGTATCGCTTGTCCGACTTGTCAGGAAAAGAAACCGGAAAGATACGAGCAACTTCCGTGCCTGCAAAACCCCGCACTCCCGATTCCCGCCTGTACGCTCGCATTCACGCCATTTCCCTCCCCGACAACACAACCACACCCCCTCCACAAAGTGACAAATTGCGCGTATCAAGTGACAAAAATTGTCACATAACGAAGAGCTTTCTCCCGACTCGTTTGCAACGTCTTGCATCGCAAGACAGGGAAAAAATGCGTCGTTTCGCCTTTTCTACGCAGCAGCGGCTGATGATGATTCCGCTGATCCGGCTTCGTCCGTCTCATCTACGACAAACGCTGGTTGGAAACCTCCCTCTTCGGGGATGTCATCCGGCATGGGAGGGGAGATACCCCTTCATGCCGGGTTGCCCAGTCTCGGACGTGGATGGAAGCATCCTCGTCCGCCCCATTTCATTCCTGTCCAGGCGGAGGCAAATGTAATGCCGTCCGCAAGGCCAGCGCTGTTTCCAGCGCGGCGTCCGGAGTTTCGTCGATCACGGTGAAATGTCCCATCTTGCGACCGGGACGCGCTTTGCTTTTGCCGTAGAGGTGCAGTTTCAGGTTGGGAACGGCGTAGAGCCTTGCCCAATCCGGTTCGCGGGAATTGCCCTTTGCGTCAAACCAGAGATCGCCCAGAAGATTGACCATGACAGCCGCCGAATGCGCGCGCGTTTCTCCCAAAGGGAGATCGCACAGCGCGCGTACTTGCTGTTCGTACTGGCTCGCAACGCAGGCATCAAGGGTGTAATGACCGCTGTTGTGCGGACGGGGCGCGATTTCGTTTACGAGTAGCCGATCGTGGCTCACGAAGAATTCCACCGCCAGCACGCCGACGAAGCTGAGTTTCGCGGCGATGCGCCCAGCAATTTCCTGGGCGTCGCGGAGAAGGCGGGACGCGCCCCTGGCCGGGACAATGGAGATGTCGAGAATGCCCCGTGTGTGCCGGTTCTCCGCTACGGGGAAAATTCGCGTTTTTCCCTGGCTGTCGCGAACGAGCACGACAGAAATTTCGCAATCCAGCCTGACCTTCCGCTCCAGCACGGAAGGTTCGCTCCGGCAGGCCAAAAACGCGGCCAGCGCCGCTTCACGGTTTTCCACCGGTGTCTGTCCCTTGCCATCGTATCCCAGGCGGGCCACCTTCAGAATGCCGGGGAAAAGCGCGGAATCGGCGGCGGCGATGTCGTTTTCGTTTCGGACGATGACGAAATCGCCATGTGGAAAACCGCTGTCACGCAAAAAACATTTTTCCGCGATGCGGTCCTGGCAGATGGAAACAGCCTCAGCCGACGGTCGCGCCGGAATTTTTTCGGCAAGCCGGGCAAGCGTCGCGGCTGGCACGTTCTCGAATTCGGTGGTGACGGCGACACAGTGGGCGGCGATTGCATCGAGTGCGGCGGCATCGTTGTAGGCTGCGCAAAGATGCCGGTCGGCAATACGCCCGGCGGGACTTTCCGCGTCTGGATCAAGCACGCAGACCCGGTATCCCATTTCGTGCGCGGCGCCCACGAAAAAGCGGCCCAACTGGCCGCCGCCCAGCATGCCAAGCGTGGCAGGAGGAAGGATCATGATCCACTCATATCCAATACTGATTTATCGGTGATTCGATTTTCGCAAGACGCTGGAATCCTGATGACATCCGTGCGCCGGACCATCCATCGTACACCAGTCACGCCACACGGCGATTCCAGGGTCGATGGTTATGCGCGCGAAAGCCAAGCTTCGACAGGATCGACGCATCTTACCACCGGTTCCGGCAAGCCTGTCCGCCAGCCGGTAATTAAACGGGATACACGGGACAGGTCACGCGCGTTGCTTCGGATCGCTGTTTCGCGCGCGACACGCGCAAAACGCTTGGCAAGTTTTTGCTTTTCTCATAGAATGCGCGTTTTCTTGCAGCGCGCCCGTAGCTCAGTTGGATAGAGTACTTGGCTACGAACCAAGGGGTCGGGCGTTCGAATCGCTCCGGGCGCGCCATGAGATTTTCCGAAGGCCAATCGATGATTGGCCTTTGTTCTCTTCTCCGCGCATTCGTTCCGGATACGCGGGGAACCAACCAGGCGCAGGCTCTCTCAAACCGGGGCGGCGCCATTGATATGGATGAGTGTTTGAACATGGCCATCACAACCGAACAAAAGGCGGAAGTCATCGCCGATTTTCAACGCGCCAAGGGTGATACGGGTTCCTCGGAGGTGCAAATCGCGCTTCTCACCGCGCGCATCAACGACCTCACGGGGCATTTCAAGGAACACAAGAAAGACCACCACTCCCGGCGCGGCCTGTTGCGCATGGTCAGCCAGCGCCGCAAACTGCTGGATTACCTCAAGGGGAAAAATCTGGACAGCTACCGTACCCTGATCGAACGTCTGGGTTTGCGCAAGTAAGGAATCCCGGGGTGCGCCTTTACGAAAAAAGACCCCCGCCAATGTCGAGAGCGGTCCGCCAGGGATGGTGGTCCGCTCTTTTGCATATGTTTTGCGGCATGTGCGCTGGAAGATGGCGCGCCGATGTCGCGCGTTTATGAAAAAAGGAATCGGAAATGTTCAATGTCGTGAAAAAGTCTTTCACCTACGGGGATCATCAGGTCACGCTCGAAACTGGCGAGATTGCCCGTCAGGCGTCCGGCGCGGTGGTCGTCAGCATGGAGGAAACCGTGGTGCTCGTCACGGTGGTCGCCGCCCGGGATGCGAAACCCGGCCAGGATTTCTTTCCGCTCACTGTCGATTACCAGGAAAAATTCTATGCCGCCGGGCGCATTCCCGGCGGTTTTTTCAGGCGTGAAGGGCGGCCTTCCGAAAAGGAAACCCTGACTTCGCGCCTGATTGATCGGCCCATTCGCCCACTCTTCCCTGACGGCTTCCACAATGAAGTGCAGGTTGTGGCGACGGTGTTGTCCCTGAATCCCGAAATCGATCCGGACATTCCCGCCCTGATTGGCGCGTCTGCCGCGCTTGCCCTCTCCGGCGCGCCGTTCAACGGTCCCATCGGCGCGGCCCGCGTTGGCTATGTCGATGGTCAGTACGTGCTCTGTCCAACCGCCACGCAACTGAAAGGCAGCCAACTCGATCTCGTCGTGGCGGGCACCGAGACCGCCGTGCTGATGGTGGAATCCGAAGCGAATGAACTCTCCGAGGAAGTCATGCTGGGCGCGGTGGTGTTCGGTCACGCGGCGATGCAAGCCGCCATTGACGCCATCAACGCGCTGGTCGAGGAAGGCGGCAACCCCGAATGGGATTGGCAGCCGCCGCCGCGCGACGAACCCCTGATCGCCCGCGTCGAGGCGGTCGCCAAGGCCAGGCTGGAGGAAGCCTACGGCATTATCTCCAAGCAGGAGCGCAGCCAGAAGCTGAAGGCGATCAAGGCTGATGTCATTGCCACGCTTTGCGGCGAGGTGCAGGGCGAAGCCGCTGTCGTCGAGAGAACCGTCTCAGAACGCCTGTTCGATCTGGAAGCTGCCATCGTGCGGGGCCGCATTCTTTCCGGCGCGCCGCGCATCGATGGGCGGGATACCCGCACGGTGCGGCCCATTTCCATCCGGACCGGCGTCCTGCCCCGCGCCCATGGCTCCGCCCTGTTTACCCGGGGCGAGACGCAGGCGCTGGCAGTGGCGACCCTGGGCACCAATCGTGACGAACAGATCATCGACGCCCTCGGCGGCGAATACCGCGAGCGTTTCATGCTGCATTACAACATGCCGCCCTTCGCCACGGGCGAATGCGGTCGCGTAGGCTCGCCCAAGCGGCGCGAGATCGGGCATGGACGTCTGGCGAAACGCGCGATCCTGGCGATCCTGCCCAGACCGGAGGATTTTTCCTATGCCATGCGCGTGGTTTCGGAAATCACCGAATCCAACGGTTCCTCGTCGATGGCTTCCGTCTGTGGCGGTTCGCTGGCGCTCATGGATGCCGGCGTGCCCCTGAAATCCCATGTGGCGGGGATCGCAATGGGGTTGATCAAGGAAGGCAACCACGTGGCGATCCTGACCGATATTCTGGGCGACGAGGATCACCTCGGGGACATGGATTTCAAGGTGGCCGGAACGCGCAACGGCATTACCGCCCTGCAGATGGACATCAAGATTCAGGGCATCAACGAACAGATCATGAAGGCCGCCCTGGCACAGGCCAACGAGGCGCGGATGCACATTCTGGAGCTGATGGAAGCAGCGCAGCCGATGCATCGCGTTTCCATGTCCGCCTACGCGCCGCGGCTTTACACGTTCAGGATCAACCCGGAAAAAATCCGCGACGTGATTGGCAAGGGCGGCGCCGTCATCCGGGCGCTGACCGAGGAAACCGGCGCGACCATCGACATCGCCGATGACGGCACGATCACCATCGCCGCCACCAGCGAGGAAGCCGCCGCCAATGCCCGCGCCCGCATTGACGCCATCACGGCGGAAGTCGAGATTGGCAAGATCTACGAGGGTGTCGTGCAGAAAATCATGGATTTCGGCGCGTTCGTCAATCTCCTGCCCGGGAAGGACGGCCTCCTGCACATCTCGCAAATCGCGCAGGAACGCGTAAACAAGGTCGGGGATTACCTGAAGGAAGGCCAGTCGGTGCGTGTGAAAGTTCTGGAGATCGATGATCGCGGTCGCGTCAAGCTTTCCATGAAAGCGCTTCTGGAAGAGGCGCCGCCACAGCAATGATCCGAAGGTGATGCCGACTGGATTTCTTGTGGGTTGATTTGCCTGATCGGGCTTTCCGCGGGCGCGTTGCCTGGAACTTCTTGCGCGGCATTGCGGGCCGACTGCCCTATATTTCTTTTGGGTTTGGCCTGGAATTTGGGTGGGGACTGATTGTTTTGGGAGGTCAGGCATGTTCCCGAACCCGCATTCGTATCTTGATCCGCGCGTGGAGACGCTGGACAAGTGGTACGCGCTGTCGGACATTCCGGGCGTGACGTTGTTCGCGGTGTCGTCGGGAGCGGATGCCTGGGAAACGGTAAGAACGAGGCGTCGCGCCGTAGATGGCAAGATTACGCCTTGCGTGGTCCCATCGGGACGGTCTGGGGCGTGCTCTGCATCTGGTGTTTGCCTGTGCGCGTTGCGCGAAGACGTGCGATGCTTTCTGGGAGATTGGGCGTAAAAGGCGGATGCGCCAGGTGCCTGCGAGAAAGATCAGAAGAAATGGACTGGTGCTATTTTGTGTTTTGCATGGCTTGGTAACGGTTCCCCGGCAACGGTGCTACCCTGCCTTCCAGTTCCAGCTCCAGCAAAAGCGGAAGTAGACGATCCGCCGTCAAGCCGGTGCGTTGCGCCAGTTCGTCCAGCGCGCAGGCGTCATGTCCCAGCCGGGTCAGCACGAACCCGGTTTCGCCAGTGGCGTCTGTCGTCAATGGCGCGTCCGGCGCTGGCGTGGAGAATGCGCCCAGTTCTTCAAGAATGTCCCGGGTGGATTCGACCAGTTTGGCCCCCTGGCGGATCAAGTGATGACAGCCGCGCGATTGCGGCGAATGGATGGAACCGGGAATGGCAAAAACCTCGCGTCCCTGTTCGCCCGCCAAACGCGCCGTAATCAGGGAGCCGCTTTCCGGCGCGGCTTCCACAACCAGCACACCACGCGCCAGACCGGAAATGACACGATTACGGCGCGGAAAATTTTCTGCCGCCGCAGGCGTCCCCAGAGGGAATTCGGAAACGATGACGCCATTTTTCCGGATCCGGTCCGCGAGCGCCTTGTTGCGCGCCGGATACAACCTGTCCGCGCCCGTTCCCACCACGGCAACGGTTCCGCCGCCAGCGGCCAATGCGCCGTCATGCGCCGCCGCGTCGATCCCCAGGGCCAGGCCGCTGACAATGACCCAGCCTGACTGCGCCAGGGTAGTGGCGAAATCCCGCGCAATCCTGATTCCCTGGGGTGTCGCGTTGCGGCTGCCCACCACGGCCAGGGCCGGATTGGATAGCAGGGCGGCATCACCTGCCACGTAAAGCACGGTGGGTGGATCGGAAATTTCCAGAAGCTGCGGTGGGTAATCGGCGTCCGCCAGTGTCAGGATGCGATGTCCAGGCAACGCCGCCCAAGATAAAGCCGCCTCAACGGCGGCTTTGGCGTTGTCAGTCTCGCGTAAAAGCTCAGCCTTCGCGCCAACAACCGCCGCGAGCGCGGTGTGGCTGACAGAAAAGATTTGCCCGGGAAGCCCGAATGTTTTCAGCAACTTGCGCTGTGAAGCCTGCCCCACACCGGGTGTCAGGGTGAGCCGCAGCCATGCTGCCAGTTCTCCGTTCACGCCTGACGCCCGGAATACGGCATGCGATCAGGGATTGCGAACAGCATCCCCGATGAACAGAGGATGCACCGCTTCCATCACCAGAGCATACGACACATGATCGAAAACGCGGAATACGAAGATAATGCCATAGCGCTCTTCCGGCAATTCCCGCGTTTCAGTCTTGCCTGTCTTGTGATCCTTGTAGGTTGTCGTGCGACGGCTGTGAATACTCAGTACGTGACCGCGTTCGATACCATCCTTGGCGCCCCGGTCGATCATCACCACAGAATCCTTGGCGCCGGACTGTACGGCGCCATAGACGGAAACAATGTGCCCCATGACATCCGGGCCAGCTTCATGCGGCACGTAGGGCTCCAGGTTTGGTTCCGACGCGGGCACCAGAAGGTCGCCTTTCTGGATTTCCTCCTTGGTGGTCAGGATTTTCAGGATTGTCACTTCGCCGGGTGTCTTTACCTGCGCTGTCCCCAGATAACGCGCTTCATAGGCCAGAACCTTGCCGTTAACCGGATCCTTCACTGGCGCGTCAGGACGATATATATGCCATCTAGGATGATCCTCCTTGATGCCGAGCACGAAAATGTCGTCCCCATTTCCCAGGACGACACGCGACGCTTCCATTCCAATCACCTGCGGCGCATCCGCCAGCCCGTTTTCCTCAACCACCAACGGCAGGGAGATGAAGGGTTCGATCAGGTGTACCGGAATCGACGGCACTTCGCGTGGAATCGGCTCGATCCGCACTTCCGGCCTCAATTGCTTGCCGAGGCGCAGGCGCGGTGTCCCATTGGAAAAATCCAGCAAAATGAGGTCGCCCGGATAGATGCGGTGCGGATTCTTGATCTGGCTTGTGTTCAAACGCCAGACTTCCGGCCAGCGCCAGGGTTCCTGCAGGAATTTTCCGGCGATTCCCCAAAGCGTATCGCCTTTGACGACCTCATAGCGATCCGGCGCGTTCGCGGCCAGTTCAACGGGATCCGCATTCGCGCGCACGCTCATTGTGGCGACAGCCACTGTGAAAAGAAGGGCAGATATAATACGAGACATGGATAATTCCTCGCGTATCGGTGAATCAACATCCTTGGGGATTCCTTTGCCGGTTCCCCAGGAAAAGCATGACGTCAAAATCCTAGAAACTTTCGAGATTTTGCACGTAATGACCTGATTAAGCAAGCTTTCTTTTATGCCACTTCTACCAATTTTACGATTTCCAGACCCACGGTTGACCCAAATTGCCACACCTGTGGAAAAAATCGACGCCGAATTGCGTGCGCTTGTCGCCAACATGGCCGAAACCATGTACGAAGCGCCGGGTATCGGACTTGCCGCCACACAGGTGGATGTACACAGGCAACTTGTGGTCATCGACGTATCCGAGGAGCGCAATCAGCTTCTGGTGCTCATCAACGCCCGCATCACGCACCAGAGCGGCGCGCAGGTCTATGAGGAAGGTTGCCTTTCCGTCCCTGGCATTTACGATAAGGTGGAGCGTGCCGCGGAAGTCACCGTGGAATACACCGATCTCGACGAAAACCGGCGGACGCTGACGGCGGACGGCCTTCTGGCCGTGTGCATCCAGCATGAACTGGATCACCTGGACGGCAAGGTTTTCGTGGAGCGTCTCTCGCGCCTGAAGCAGATGCGCATTCGCGCCAAGCTTGCCAAGCAGGCCAGGATCACCGCATGAAACTCATTTTTGCCGGCACGCCGGCTTTTGCCGTCACGGCGCTCGCCGCACTGATCGATGCCGGTCACACCATTGCTCTGGTGCTGACGCAACCCGACCGTCCCGCCGGGCGTGGCATGCGACCAATGCCCTCTCCCGTCAAGCAACTGGCGCTTGCGCACCGGCTCGATGTGTTTCAGCCTGCGTCGCTCAGGGAAAACGCGGATGCCTTGGCGCGGCTTGCCGCGCTTGAGGCCGATGCCATGATCGTGGTCGCCTACGGACTCATTCTGCCGCACGCAATCCTCGATTTGCCGCGCCTGGGCTGCTTCAATGTTCACGCTTCCCTGTTGCCGCGCTGGCGCGGCGCGGCGCCCATCCAGCGCGCCATTTTGGCGGGTGACAAGAAAACCGGCGTTTGCGTCATGCAGATGGAAGCCGGTCTCGACTCCGGCCCGGTGCTTGCCCACACCGAAACATGCATCCAGCCCGAGGAAACCGCCGCAACCCTGCACGACCGTTTGGCGGACATGGGCGCGAGGCTTTTGGTGGAGACGCTTCCCCGCCTGCCGCTCGTCGCCGCGCCACAGACCATGACGGGCGTCACCTACGCCGCCAGGATCGAGAAAGCCGAGGCCCTGCTGGACTGGACACGAAGCGCGATCGAGCTGGACCGGCGGATTCGTGCTTTCAACCCCTTCCCGGTCGCGCAGACGATTTGGCGGAACGCGCCGCTCAAAATCTGGCGGGCGTGCCCGGTCCTCCGCCAAAACACGGTGGATCCCGGCACGGTGCTGGCGGCGACACGCCAGGGAATCACCGTGGCTTGCGGCGAGGATGCGCTGCTCTTGACCGAACTCCAGAAAGCGGGCGGCAGGCGTATTGCCGCCGCCCAGTTCATCGCGGGCCATGCGCTCACCGTGGGGGAGAAGTGTTTCGGCAACGCAATCCAGAACACAACCGACGCGGAGCTTTTGCCTGTCATTGATCGGGCCCATGAACCGTAGCTCCCTCCACGCGACATGCCTGACACCCTGACACGCGGGGCTTGAAACATGCCAACCCCGCGCGGGTCATTCGCGCCTGGATCGAAGATGGGGCCGGGAACGGGCCGCTTTATCGAGGGCAAACGGGAATCGCCGTTCGCAAGACGCCGCTGGACATGCGCTCGTGTTTTCCGAGGTCACGCCAGGTTTGCACGTCCTGGAAACCAGCGGCGCGTAGCAAGCGCCGGACGGCCTTGCCCTGGGTGTATCCGTGTTCGAGCAACAGGCAGCCGTCCTTTTCCAGATAGCGTGGCGCATGCACCACGATATGGCGAATGCATTGGAGACCGTCGGCTTCGTCGGTAAGCGCCGAACGCGGTTCGAAGGCGACGCCATCACCCGCCAGGTGTGGATCATCCGCGGCAAGGTAAGGCGGATTGGCGACGATCAGATGTTGCCGTTCCGGGGTTGCGGCAAGCGGTGCAAACCAGTCGCCGGCCAACCAGCGCACTTGCGCCCCCAGGTCGCGTCCGTTTTGCGCCGCGATTTCCAGCGCCGCCTGTGAACGTTCCACCGCGCTCACCCGGGCGCGCGGGCATTCCAGCGCGAGGGTAATCGCGATTGCGCCGGACCCCGCGCCCAGATCCAGCACACGGGGAGCGGCGATGCCCGCAAGTTTTTCCAGTGCCAGGTCGACCAGTTCCTCGGTTTCCGGGCGCGGAGTGAGCACCGCCGGCGTAACACGGAAAAGGCGACCATGGAATCCCGCCGTTTCCGTGAGATAGGCGAGCGGTTCTCCGTTGACGCGGCGAATGCGCAGCATTTCCAGACGCGCCGCCTGCGTGTCGGTGAGCGGTGTTTCCGGGCGGACGATCAGATCGGCGTGAGACAGGCCGGTGACATGTTGCAGCAGCAGGCGCGCATCCAGGTCATCCAGGCAATCGCGTGCGGACAGAAGCCAGGCGCGGACGTTCATGCCGCCTCGGACAGGGCAGCGAGTTGCTCTATCTGGTATCCGGCGGTGAGGGCGTTTACGATTTCATCCAGATCGCCATCCATGATGTCTGCGATCCTGTGGAGGGTGAGGTTGATGCGGTGGTCGGTCACGCGTCCCTGCGGGAAGTTATAGGTGCGGATACGTTCGGAGCGGTCGCCGCTGCCGACCAGGGTTTTGCGCGCGGCGGCTTCTTCTGACCGTTGCCTGCGTACTTGCGCGTCCCGGATTCGCGCCGCCAGCACACGCAGGGCAGAGGATTTGTTCTGGTGCTGCGAGCGTCCATCCTGGCATTCCGCGACGAGACCGGTCGGCAGGTGGGTGACACGCACCGCCGAATCGGTCTTGTTGATGTGCTGGCCACCCGCGCCCTGTGCCCGGAAGGTGTCGATGCGCAACTCCGCCGGATTCAGGACAACTTCCTCGATGGTTTCGGCTTCCGGCAGCACTGCCACGGTGCAGGCGGAGGTATGGACGCGACCTTGGGTTTCGGTCTCCGGCACCCGCTGCACACGATGCGCGCCGGATTCGAACTTGAGGCGGGAATATACGTCCATGCCCGCCATCCGGCAGATGATTTCCTTGTAGCCACCCAGTTCCGACCTGCTCTCGGAAAGGATTTCCACCTGCCAGCGCTGACGCTCGGCGTAGCGGTTGTACATACGAAACAAATCCGCCGCGAAAAGCGCCGACTCGTCGCCGCCGGTCCCGGCGCGGATTTCCAGGAGAATGTCGCGGGCATCATCCGGGTCATGCGGCAAAAGCCGTTTCTGGATCTCCAGTTCCAGATCGGGGAGCCGCTTCTGGGCGGCAGCGATTTCTTCCTCGACCAGCTCGCGCATTTCCATCTCCGTGTCGTGCCGCATGGCTTCGGCTTCCTGCAGGGCCGCCTCCGTACCGCGATAAGCGACATAAAGCGCCACTACCGGCTCGATTTCCGCGCGCTCGCGGGAAAGACGGCGAAAGGCGGCCCGGTCACGCGCCGTCTCCTCGCTGGCGAGCAGGGCGTCTATTTCTTCCAGACGGAAGGCGAGCCGTTCGAGTTTCTGTCGGATACTGGATTTCATGGCGGCGAATGATCGTCGAATCAGGCAGATCAGGGCAAGGCGGGAAATGAATAAATGTTCCGCTTCCCGGATCAGACCCGCACGGCGACGCCTTTTACCGCGCCATGCGTCGAGGTGAACGTACGCAGGACACCGCCGCCGATTTCAATCAACAGGCTCAACAGGTTGCGTTCGCTGTAGAGACAGACCTTCTCCCGGATGCCGTAGCATTCCGCGGCAGCGGGGGCGAGCGGGCAAAAGCGCGTTTCGATGGGCTGATCCTGATCCCGGTAGCCTTCGCCCAGGGCGGAATGCAGGCCATGAACCGCGACGAACAGCTTGCCGCCAATGCGCAGGGATTTCAAAAGCCCTGTCAAGACCCGCCGCGCTTCGGGGAAAGGCAGGAAACTAAGGCCATAATGGCAGAATACGAGGTCGAGTTGCGTTCCGGCATCGACCGGCAAAGGATCGCGGCCCAAACGGCAAGGAAGGAAATGCACGCGGTCATTGACCTTCGAAGCGAGCGCCCGCCCGGTCACGACGGCAGATTGGCCGACAACATCCGCGGCCAGGACGGAAGCTCCCAAACGGGCCATTTCCATGACGCGCCGCCCATCACCGCACGGAATATCCAGGATCAACGGGAGCGCGTTGACACGCACTCGCATGACAATTTCATCCAGTATCAACCGTTCCAGCCCGTCGGTCACGAACAGCGTTCCAGCATGGTTGGTCAGCCCCGAATCCATCCACATTCCCTTATGTTCTGCTTCTGCGCGTGATATATCCTGCACGGCATTTCCCTCGGAAACGCCAGGCCCATGGTTTTTTTATTCTGCCCGATGCGGGGTGAGTCAGCAAGGTTCACGTAACGGCAACGGGTTTGCCCGGAGTAGCCACGTCATATTCCTTTCGGGTTTTGCGCGGGCGCTGGATTCGCGTACGTAGAACTGGACAAGTGTCACGTTTGGATGATGCGGAACCGTTGGGAGATAGACGTATGGCTGGCGCTTCGTTAATGGATGAATTTCCTGTATTCCAGGAAAGCTGGTGCATCGCTGCGCGAGCGGCTGACGGAATTGTGCGAGCGTTTTTTCATGGAAGAGACGGGAACGAAGGGGGAACAATGAAGGATAAAAAACGTAAATCGTTGATTTACAAAGTAGGCCGCGTGGCCCATCTGGATGGTGAAGGAGTTGGCGGCTTGTTGTTTGCGGCGGTCAGGAAAAATGCTTGCGCATGCGATCCGGATGGGGATACGGTCGGTGCCTCATTTGTTTG
>JAISME010000038.1 GCA_031276915.1 Zoogloeaceae bacterium | reverse complement strand
ACTTCCGCTTCCGGATTCAGCATGCGCAGGCATTCGTGCCGCGTGAGGTCGGCGGGGTTCTGCGGTTCGCCCGCCTGTTCCAGATAGCGCGGCGAGGCGTACAGGTAGCGCGGCAGACGTGCCAGCTCGCGGGCGATCAGGCTTGAATCCGCCATTTCACCGACGCGGATGGCCACATCGACCGGCTCGTGCGCCAGATCGACGCGCCTCGGCGTGAAATCGAGTTCGAAGCGGATGGCGGGATAGCGGCGGGCGAATTCGGCAATCAGCGGCGCCAGGAACAAATGGGCGAAATCCGCTGGCACGGAAACGCGCAACAGGCCGCCCGGCTGCGCCAGCAGATCGCCCAGTTGCTCGTGCGCGAGCCTTGCTTCCTCGACGATGCGTCGGCAACGCTCGAAATAGCGTTGTCCCGCCTCGGTCAATTCGATCTTGCGCGTGGTGCGCCGCAAGAGCCGCAGGCCGATGACCTTTTCCAGCGCACTAACGCGCCGCGACAAGGTGGAGTTCGGCACACCGCTGGCCTTGGCCGCACGGTGGAAACTCATCGCCCTGGCGACTTCGACAAAGAGCGCCATGTCGTCCAGCGACACGGCCTTGCCGGGGGATTGGACGGCAGCGTCCATGCGTCAGGATTCCCCTTCCACAAAAGGAGTCAGGAAATTTTCCGTCTTGTCCGCGCCGGAACTGTACACACGGGAGGACATGCCGGTATGAAGCTGGATCGTTTGTGGCGCCGGGGATGCCGGCGTATCGAAGATGGCATCGCCTTCCATCGCCGCATCTGTCTGCGTCAGTCCCTGGAAATCGAAGAGCGCGCGGTCCGCAAGGTGCGAGGGCACGATGTTTTGCAGCGCCGTGAAAACGGATTCGGTGCGTCCCGGAAAACGCCTGTCCCAATCGGCCATCATTTCCCGGATTTTCTGGCGTTGCAGGTTTTCCTGCGTACCGCACAGGTTGCAGGGAATGATGGGAAATTGCATACCACGTGCATACCTGGCGATGTCGCTTTCCGCGCAGCAGGCAAGCGGGCGAATGACGATGTGCGCGCCGTCGTCTGTTTTCAGTTTCGGTGGCATGGCTTTCAATTTGCCGCCAAAGAACAGATTCAGGAAAAGCGTATGCACCATGTCGTCCCGATGATGTCCAAGCGCGATCTTGTTGGCGCCCAGTTCCCTGGCCGTGCGGTAGATCACGCCACGCCGCAGGCGCGAGCACAGGGAGCAGGTGGTTTTCCCGACCGGAATCTTTTCCTTTACGATCGAATAGGTATCCGCTTCGATGATCCGGTATTCGACACCGATTTTTTCAAAATAGGCAGGCAGGACTTCGGCGGGAAATCCCGGCTGTTTTTGATCCAGGTTCATGGCGATCAGGCGGAACGTTATGGGCGCCCGTCGTTGCAGCAGGCGAAGCAGGTGCAGGAGGGTATGCGAATCCTTGCCGCCGGAAACGCAAACCAGCACGGTATCGCCGGATTCGATCATGTTGTAGTCGGTGATCGCCTTGCCGGTCTGGCGCAGGAGCCATTTTTCAAGGCGCTGGAGCGTTTGGGAGGCTGGGGCGTTCATGTGGTTCCGGACAACGGGAAAAGCGGCGCGCCCCGCAGATCCTGTTCCAGGATCTTGGCGGTTTTCGCGCCCTGGGCGATGGCGCTGACGACGCTCGGGAATTCCGGGTTGGCGACATCCCCGACGGCGTAGATGCCGGGGACAGTGGTGCGTCCCCAGGCATCGGTTTGCAGATAACCCGCTGCGTCCATGCCGAGCAAGGCATGCCAGCGCGCGGGCAACAGGTCCCGCAAAAAAGCCGTATTCGGTTCATATCCCGCCAGGATATGCACGCGGTCGACCGACAGACGGCGCTCCGTTCCATCGCTTCGCGCGATCAGGACGGAAAGCGTGGCATTCGCCGGGGCAATGTCCCTGATATGGCTCTCCTCGTGGATGGCGCAATTGGCGTCCGCCGTGATTGCGTCCGACATTTGCCGGCGCGCCCTGAGGCGCGAACGCGCAACCAGCGTCGTTTTCACGCCTGCGTCCAGCAGCAGGCGCGCGTTTTCACAAGCGTTGTCGCCACCGCCGACGATCAGGACATGCTGGCCCGCGAGTTTCGCCATGTCACAAAACGCGTAGGGTCCACACGCGATTCTTCCGGAATTCCGCAGCGCGTCCGCAAGCGGTTTTCCCAGGATTTCCGGACCTCGATAACGGCTTCCCGTGGCGACGATCACGGCGTAGACGGCAAGCGCGGATACACCATCGCCAAACGACAGTTCCGCCGCGCCGGATGGAAGCGGCGCAAGCGCCACGGGCCTCGCGTCGAGGTGGATTTCCACGCCTGCCGCGTGGGCGTGCGCGCAAAACCGCTGGCTCAATGTCTGTCCCGTCACGGACACGTGTCCAAGAACCCAGTTGTTGCGCAGGAAATTCAGGTTGGGCAGGCCGCCGGGTTGTCCGGAGCGTTCCAGCAGGATGGGTTCGAATCCCAGATTCTTGAGCCAAAGCCCCGCCGAAAGTCCGGCGGGGCCCGCGCCCAGGATGGCGACGCGCAATTTCTCCATCATGACACGCGCTCCTGGCAAGCGCGCGCCGGAACTCCCGTCCGGAACGGGCCGAAAAACCGTCGCGCCCGCCGCGCGAGAGCAGATTGCAAATGTT
This sequence comes from Zoogloeaceae bacterium, assembly GCA_031276915.1. Taxonomy (GTDB): domain Bacteria; phylum Pseudomonadota; class Gammaproteobacteria; order Burkholderiales; family Rhodocyclaceae; genus Azovibrio. The sequence continues at coordinate 1,051 of JAISME010000038.1, read as the reverse complement.
CCGTTTCCATTCGCGGATACGACTTCACCTGAAAAACTTGTTCGAAAACACGGTGAGCGGATATTAAACTGATTTTCCGATCTGGACGAAGAAAGACAACGACCCGGAGTAGTCACCGGAAAGAACAGGTGAAGCGCCAGGAACAAGGACCGAAACCGAATCGCCGCCCGCGAAAAATTGCCGTCCGCAAGAACTCTCATTAAACTGGGGGCATGTCCAGCTCCCTTGAGAACCGCGCCGTTGGCGCCTACCTCGGCCTTGCCGTTGGCGACGCCCTGGGCGCGACAGTGGAATTCCTGACGCCCGGTGAAATCCGTCGCGCCTTCGCCCGGCAGGGAGGAAGACACACGGAAATCATCGGGGGCGGCTGGCTCAATCTGAAGGCCGGACGAACGACGGATGACACAGCCATGTCGCTGGCTCTGGGGGAAGCCATCCTGGCGCGTGCGGGCAAGGTCGAGGCGCTGGCCGCGGCGGAAGCTTTCGACCGGTGGATGCGCGCGAAACCCATCGACATCGGCAATACCGTCCGTCGCAACCTGATCCGTTTTCGCAATACCGGCGTGGCCGAAGCACCCGTGTCCGAGCATGACGCGGGAAACGGCGCGGTCATGCGGACGCTCCCCGTGGCGCTTGCCACACTGGGGAAAGACGAAACCGAAATCGCTGCCGCTTTCCGGGCGCAGGCGCATGTCACCCACAACAATCCCCTGTCCGACGCGGGGGGGCTATGCCTCATCGCCATGCTCCACGACGCGTTCCTGGGGAATCCACGGCACAGCCTGGAGGCCTGGGCGCTGGCGCTGGAAGCCCAATACCGGGAATTTTCCTGGAGCGCGGCGCGGCGACAGGAAAATCCAAGCGGTTACGTTGTCCATACCCTGGTTGCCGTGTTCCAGGCGTTTTTCGGAACGGACGACTTCGAAACCTGCCTCATCGAGGTGGTGAATCGCGGCGGCGACGCCGATACGACCGGGGCCATCGCGGGCATGCTGGCGGGCGCGAGGCATGGCGCGGCGGCGATTCCGGCGCGCTGGCTTCGCGCGCTGGA
>JAISME010000029.1 GCA_031276915.1 Zoogloeaceae bacterium | reverse complement strand
GACGCTCCTGGCTCTCCCACGGAATCATCTCTGTTCCAAGGGTGCAACGAACTATCCAGCCGGGCCGGTCAAACGGGTGGAATCTATCCGCTTCGGCCTGCAAGGGGAAGATACAAGGTTGTGCTGTTCCCGCGCTATTTCGGGGAATTTCTGCTGTGCGGTTTTGTTCTCTTGGGGGGAGGCGAAGTGACATTTTTTGGTTCATTGGTGACGAATACTGTCACTTCCCGTGTTGTTGGGGTGGAGGTGGGAGAAGGGATAAGGAAGGGGAATCAAGGGCTTAAGGGATTCGAATGTTTCTGGCACATGTCTTGCGTGTAGATTGCCATGATGAAGCGGAACATGACAGGACAGGAGCGGAAAGTGGAAAAGACGGTTGTCGGGTCTTCCCTGTGCGCGCGCGCGGTGGGCCGGGTGAACCGGGGCGCGGCCGCCCCGCAACCGCCCACCCCCCCCCCCACCCGCGCGCGCACAAGGAAGCCCCGACACCCGTCTTGTCCACGTCCCGTTCCTGTCCTGTCATGTTCCGCTCCATCATGGCAATCTCCACGCAAGACATGTGCCAGAAACACTCAAATCCCTTAAGCCCTTGATTCCCCTTCCTTATCCATTCCCCCCCCTCCACCCCAACGACACAGGAAGTGACAATATTCGTCACCAATGAACCAAAAAATGTCACATCACCTACCCTCAGAGAACAAAACCGCACAGCGGCAATTCCCGAAAATGGCGCGGGAACGGCGCAACCTCCATCCCTCCACCTTGTACACACGCGTCACCGCCCCCCGACGCGAGAAACCATCCTGAAAATCAGGCAATCCCCAGCAGAAAAAAAAACGGGACCAACTCCGCGTTGTCGCTTCCAGCGTCGATCGTTGCTTCATCCGCGGCAAACTCCCCTGGACACACAGGCGGAGCGCGAAACCATTCCCGAATATCGATATTCCTTTCCTGTCTTGCCAAGTGTGCATAAATCCATAGAATCACGCCACCATGCGTTTTCATGTCCTGCGATCCCCGCGCTTTGCCGTTCTCGCCCTCTTCCTGATCGCGCTGCGCCTTGTCACCGGGCCGGGCGGAGTTTGGTCGGGCGAGGCGGATACGCGCCTCGGCGAGGGCAACAGCTCTGTTGTCATCTGCACGGCGGCGGGGATGGCGACAGTGGAAGCGCCGGGAATGCCGACGGAGCCCGCCCGTTATCCAATGGGGCCGCATTGTCCGTTTTGCCTGACGGGAAGCGCGTCGTTTGCGTTGCCAAACACCGATTTCTCTTTCCCCCTGCCCGAACTTGCCGCAGCGAAATTCCTGCCGCCGGTTGCCGCCGGCTTCCAGCCGCGTCCGCTCGAGACGCGCCATGCGCCCAAACGCGCGCCGCCTGCCTTTTCCTTCGCCTGATTTTCCCGGATCCGGTTTTCGGAATATTTCCCCGATTCCGCGCGCCGGGAATGCTTTCCTGTTCCTGCGTTCGGTCTGTCGATCCGTCCGCTTTTTGACGCCCTTTCCGTCCTCCCGGCGCGCACGCGCCCGGCATTTTCATGGACGGATACAGCGAAGGATTTTTCCATGCCTCATATTTTTCAATACTTTCCCTTGGCGCGACTCGTTCCGCTCCTTGCTTGCGGTTGCGCGCTTTTCCCGTTCACGCTATCCGCCGAAGAGACAATAAATGAAACGGTGCTGGATACTCTCGTCATTACCGCGCCCGCGATGACAAAACCGCTGGAAGTCCGCTTCAATCCCAAGGCGCCGCAGCAACCCCTGCCCGCCAACGACGGCGCGAGTTTCCTGAAGACCATTCCCGGCATGAACGTCACCCGCAAGGGCGGCACCGATGGCGACCCGGTGTTTCGCGGCATGGCGGCTTCCCGGCTCAACATCCTCTCCGACGGAGGACAAATCCTGGGCGGTTGCGGCGGTCGCATGGACCCGCCCACCGCCTACATCTTTCCGGACGCCTTCGACCGCGTAACGCTCACCAAGGGGCCGCAGACCGTGCTTTACGGCCCTGGCGCCTCGGCGGGCAGCGTACGCTTCGAGCGCGCCCCCGTCTATTTCGCCGAACCCGGCTGGCAGGCGAACGGCGCTGTCACGTTCGCCAGCTTCGACCGCCGCGACGCCTTTCTGGACGCGAAAGCAGGCTCGCCGTTCGGCTATGTGCAGGGCATCGTTACCCATGCTCGTTCTGGTGATTACACGGACGGGGACGGCGAGCGCGTGCATTCCCGCTATGAACGCCACAGCGCCACCGCCATCCTGGGCTGGACTCCGGCCCTGGATACCCGTCTGGAATTTTCCTCCGTCCGCAGCGACGCCAGGGCCGCCTATGCCGACCGGGGCATGGATGGCAGCCTGTTCAAACGGGAGAGCTATGGCCTCAAATTCGAGAAATCGGCAATCGGCGGTGTGCTCGACAAGGTGGAGGCGCAGGTTTATTACAACTACATCGACCATGTAATGGACAATTACAGCCTGCGCCAGAATGCCGGCATGGCAATGGCGAGCAATCCCGACCGCCGGACCACTGGCGGACGCCTCGCCCTGACGCTCGATCCGCATGAACGCCTGCGCTGGATCGTGGGTCTCGACTGGCAGGGCAACCGGCACACGGGCAGAAGTGGCGGCCGGCGTGGCGCGGCGAATGACTACCGCGCTCAGGAACGCGCGGAAAACGCCCGTTTCGCGCAGCACGGCCTTTTCTCCGAGGCCACCTGGCAGGTCGCGGTGGACGAACGCCTGGTCGCGGGTTTCAGGATCGACGGATGGAAGGCGAAAGACAACCGCCAGAGCTTCAACCTGGGAAGCGGCATGATGCCCGACAACCGTCCCAATCCGACAGCGGGCGAGACGCGCCGCATGCGCCTCTATAACGGCTTCATCCGCTATGAGCGCGACCTTGCCATCGGTGCGGCCTATGCCGGCCTGGGTCACAGCGAACGCGCGCCCGACTTCTGGGAACTCATCAACAAGGAAGCGGCGGGACAGGACAACGCCACGAGCCTTTCCGTCTTCAATGCGCTCGACATGGAGAAAACCACCCAGATCGATGTCGGCCTCACCTGGAAAACCGGGCCCTGGCAAGGATTCGTCTCGGCTTTCTATGGGAAGATCAACGACTACATCCTGATCCAGGGCCGTTACCGCAAACCCGCGCTGATGATGATGACATCGCCTCGCCTCGTTACCGTCGCGCGCAACATAGACGCCACCGTCTGGGGGGGCGAGGCGGGGGTTCACTATCGCTTTTCGCCCAACTGGAAGGGCATGGCAAGCCTAGCCCATGTACATGGCGAGAACGACACGGATGGCCATGCCCTGGGCCAGATGCCGCCGCTCGAGGGTCGCCTGGGCGTGGATTGGGAATCCGGCCCCTGGTCGGCGGGCGCTCTCCTTCGCCTTGCCGCCCGGCAAAGCCGCTACGCGCTCAATGAAGGCAACATTGTCGGCCAGGACCTGGGCAAGACCGCCGGTTTCGGCGTCTTCTCGATCAATGGCGGCTACCGCTGGAACAAGACCGCCAGCATCGCCTTTGGTGTGGACAACCTCTTCGACAAGACCTACGCCGAAGCCATCAGCAAAAGCGGCGCCCTCGTCCAGGGGTACGAACAGACCCTCCGCGTGAACGAACCCGGACGTACTTTCTGGCTGAAGGCGCAATTCGCGTTGGAGTAAGGCAAAACCGTCAGCATCCCCTTCGGCGCGGGCAGATCCTCTACGGCAAGACCTGCGCCGAAGTTTCATCCTCGCAAGAGGCTCAAGAAGGCCAGATATATGAATTGCAGGCTGGTATTGGGCAGACGTTCGGGGGGCACAATCGTATGGGTAACCCCTGAAATGGGGAAAGAGGAGCCCCGGGAAGAAGTCACCATGCCTAGGAAGAAAGCGGAATTTGTATCGTTGGCAGGGAAGGAAGCAACATGAACGCCCTGTGCAAGCGATTCGGGATCAGCCGGAAGACGGCCACAAATAGCGCAAGCGGCATGCGCGTGCAACATCCGTTGCGGCTTTGCCCACCTGGCGCCAGAGTCGCTTTGACTTGCAGAGCCGAAAATAATATCATCGCGCCCCTATGTCGCCAGCACTTCTGATCGATGCCTACCGTTTCAGCCATGAGCACCGGCGTCTTGAGGGTGTGTTGCCCATATTGGAACTGACGCGTCTTGCCGATTTCCTGTCGGAAGCCGAAGGGGAAATAAGCTGGCGGCTTTCCGGTCTTTCAGGGGAACGTGGGCAACCGCGTTTGCGTCTCGCGGTGACGGGTGTTTTGTCGTTGCGTTGCCAGCGCTGCCTTGATACGGTGGTGGAAACGCTGGCTATCGACGCCTTGCTGGAACTGGTTTCCGGGGACGCCGCGCTGGCGCGGGAGGAACTGGAAAACGACTGTCTGGATTTCCTGCCCATGACGGGGCGCATGCTGGATGTCAAAGCGCTTGTCGAGGACGAAATCCTGTTGGCCCTGCCGGTCGCGCCACGTCACGAGGAGTGCGCCTTGCCTCTGGAAGCGTATGCGGCAAATGGGAAACCGCGTCCGTTCGCAGCGCTGGCCGGGTTCAAGGGTGGGCATGGCTAGAATTTTCTTTTTGGAGTATTGAAATGGCTGTACAGCAGAACAAGAAAACCCCGTCCAAGCGCGGTATGCATCGCGCCCACGACTTTCTGGGCAATCCACCGCTGGCCGTGGAAGCCACCACGGGTGAAGTGCATTTGCGTCACCACATTTCGCCATCTGGCGTTTATCGCGGCAAGAAAATCCTGAAGCGCAAGGGTGACTGAATCCTCGCCACAGGACAGGCAGTTCTTGCGCGAACTGCCTGCTTTTTCCTTGCGTCGCTTTCTTTTCGCGCCTTCGTTCGCGTGTCATCCCGTTTCTACAGGCTTGCATGTCCAATAACATCGCCATTGACTGCATGGGCGGCGACCATGGTCCTCCTGTCACTGTTCCCGCCGCGCTTGCCTTTTTGCGCGCGCATCCGGACGCGGAGACCGTGCTCGTTGGCGCGGAAGACGAGATTCGCCCCCTGCTCGCGTCGGCTGCCGATGTCGCCGGGCGCTGTCGTGTCCATCACGCGAGCCAGGTGGTGGCGATGGACGATGCGCCCGCGATGGCCCTGAAGAGCAAGAAGGATTCATCCATGCGCGTGGCTGCCAACCTGGTCAAGGCCGGGGAAGCGCACGCGTGTGTTTCGGCGGGAAATACCGGAGCGCTGATGGCGATTTCCCGCTTCGTCCTCAAGATGTTGCCGGGGATCGACCGGCCCGCCATTTGCAGTGTCCTGCCGACCATGACCGGCCATGTTTACATGCTGGATCTGGGGGCGAATGTCGATTGCGAGGCGGAGCATCTGCTCCAGTTCGGCATCATGGGCGCAATGCTCGCCGCCGCGCTCGATCATCAGGAACGTCCGCGGGTGGGATTGCTCAACATTGGCGAGGAAGACATCAAGGGCAACAGGATCGTGAAGGAAGCCACCGATCTCCTTGCCGCCTCTGGCCTCAATTTCATCGGCAATGTGGAAGGCGACGGCGTATACAAGGGCCATGCCGACGTGGTGGTATGTGATGGTTTCGTCGGTAATGTCGCCCTGAAGATCACCGAAGGTCTGGCGCAGATGCTGACGACATTTTTGAGACAGGAGTTCGGTCGCAACTTCCTGACTCGGTTGTCGGCGTTGGCTGCCCGCAAGGTGCTCGGCAACTTCAAGCGGCGCGTCGATCACCGGGCTTATAATGGCGCAAGCCTGCTAGGGCTGCGCGGCGTCAGCGTCAAGAGCCACGGTTCCGCCGATGTCTTCGCGTTCTCGCAAGCCATCGCGCGCGCGCATGAGACGGTCGAGCGTCGCGTGATCAACCGGATCGCGGTCAAGCTTTCGGAATTGCAGGCACAACGCGGCCTTTTGTCGCCAGGACAGGATCCGGAAACAGGGGAGAACGCCTGATGCGAGTCTTTTCCCGCCTGGCCGGTGTGGGAAGTTACCTGCCCGGCAGTCCGGTTGACAATAATGCTCTGGTGGCGCGCGGCATCGAAACCAGTGACAAATGGATTGTCGACCGTACCGGCATCCGCGCTCGTCATCTGGCGGCGCCGAACGAAACATCCAGCCAAATGGGCAGGGAAGCGGCCCTGAAGGCGCTGGACATGGCGGGCATCACCGCCGCGGATCTGGATCTCATCATCGTCGCCACTTCCACGCCCGACTACGTTTTCCCGAGCACGGCCTGCATCCTGCAAGGCAGTCTGGGCAACAGGGGAGCGGCGGCTTTTGACGTGCAGGCAGTGTGTAGCGGTTTTGTTTACGCGCTCACCATTGCCGACAAATTCATCCAGTCCGGCAGTCACAGGAAGGCGTTGGTCGTCGGCGCGGAAACCTTTTCCCGCATCCTCGACTGGCGGGATCGCGGCACCTGCGTTCTGTTCGGTGATGGCGCTGGCGCCGTAGTGCTGGAAGCCTCGGAAAAACCCGGCATTCTCGCCAGCGCCCTGCATGCGGATGGCAGCCAGGCCGGCATTCTTTCCGTGCCAGGACAGGTCGCGAACGGACAGGTGACTGGCGATCCCTTCCTGCGCATGGAAGGCCAGGCTGTTTTCAAATATGCGGTGCGCGTCCTGACCACAGTGGCGAGGGAATGCTGCGAGACCGTCGGGCTGACAACGGACGACATCGACTGGCTGGTTCCGCATCAGGCCAATATCCGGATCATCGAGGCCACAAGCCGGAAAATGGGTCTCTCGATGGAAAAGGTAGTGGTCACGCTTGACCGGCATGGCAACACCTCGGCGGCTTCTGTGCCGCTGGCGCTTGACGAGGCCGTGCGCGACCGGCGCATCCGGCGTGGACAGAAGGTCCTGCTCGAAGGCGTGGGCGGCGGCTTTGCCTGGGGCGCGCTGCTCTTCGAGTTCTAAGGAGACGTTTCATGGCATTCGCATTCGTTTTCCCGGGGCAAGGCTCCCAGTCCGTCGGCATGATGGCGGCGTACCGGGATGTTTCTGGCCAGGATGCCGCCGTGGTGCGGTCGACCTTTGACGAGGCTTCCGCCGTACTGGGCGAGGACCTCTGGCGGATGGTGGCCGATGGTCCTGCGGAAACCCTTGCGCAAACCGTGAACACACAGCCGGTGATGCTGGCCGCGGATATTGCCGTTTGGCGTTTGTGGCTGGAAAAAGGAGGCAGGAAACCCGCCGTGCTGGCCGGTCACAGCCTGGGCGAATACGCTGCGCTGGTGGCCTCCGGCGTGCTTTCCTTCCAGGACGCGGCGCCGCTTGTGCGTCTGCGCGCCGCCGCCATGCAGGAAGCCGTTCCGCTGGGAACGGGCGCAATGGCGGCAATCATGGGAACGGACGACATCATTCGCGCCGCCTGCGCCGAAGCGGCGGGGGATGGGATCGTCGAACCCGTAAATTTCAATGCGGTCGGGCAGACCGTAATCGCCGGCCACAAGGCCGCCGTGGAACGGACCATGGAGTTGTGTAAGGAGAAAGGTGCGAAATGGGCTGTTGCCTTGCCGGTTTCCGCGCCATTCCACTCTTCACTCATGCGGCCCGCAGCGCTGAAACTGAAGGAAAGGCTGGCGGAGGTAGCGTTCGCGGACCCGGAAATTCCCGTGATCAACAACGTCGACGTCGCCGTGGAGAGCAATCCGGAACGTATCCGGGACGCCTTGGTGCGGCAGGCATACCACCCCGTGCGCTGGGTGGAGACGATCCGGAAAATGGTGGCAATGGATGTCACGCAGGTGGTCGAATGCGGTCCAGGCAAGGTGCTGGCGGGGCTGGCCAGACGTTGCGCCGATGGCGTAGGCAGCGTGGCGCTTGCCGATCTTGCGCGGATCGAAGCCAATCTCAATCTGGAGTAATTTCATGCTGCAAGGACAAATCGCCCTGGTGACTGGCGCTTCACGAGGCATCGGCAAGGCGGTGGCGCTGGAGCTGGCGCGCCGGGGCGCGGTCGTGGTCGGTACAGCCACGACGGTCGAAGGCGCGGCGGAGATTTCCGCCTGGCTGAAGGAAACAAGCTTCAAGGGCAGGGGCTCGGTGCTGGATGTGCGCGATACGGCCCGGATGGAAACCCTGATCGCCGATGTCGAGGTTGCTTTTGGCGGCATTGGCATTCTTGTGAACAATGCCGGGATCACGCGCGACAATCTCGCCATACGCATGAAGGACGAGGAGCTGGACGCCGTGCTGGAAACCAACCTGAAAGCGGTATTCAGGCTTTCCAGAGCGGTCATGCGCGGCATGATGAAGGCGCGCGCGGGACGCATCATCAACATTACCTCTGTGGTCGGCCATACCGGCAATGCCGGGCAGGCGAACTACTGCGCCGCCAAGGCGGGCGTGGCCGGGCTTTCCCGCGCGCTGGCGCGCGAACTGGGCGGCCGCAACGTCACGGTAAATTGTGTGGCCCCCGGTTTCATCGACACGGACATGACAAAAGGATTGCCGGACGATATGAAAAGGACGATGCTTGCCAACATCCCGCTCGCCCGCTTGGGCCAGCCCGGGGATGTGGCGGCGGCGGTTGCCTTTCTGGCCTCGCCGGACGCAGGGTACATTACCGGCCAGACATTGCATGTCAATGGCGGTTTGTTCATGGATTGAAGCCATGTTTTTGTTTTTCCGGCAGTCCTGTTTCCATGAAGGATTCTCCAGTCTGCCGGGTTTTGGTAAACTGTCGCAGTTTTTCTAAGTCCCCGGGATCGGGAAGGAGCTTTTTCAATGAGCAATGTGGAAGACGTCATCGTACGCGTTAAAAAAATTGTTGCCGACCAGCTTGGCGTCAATGAAGCGGACATCAAGGACGAATCCTCGTTCCAGGACGATCTGGGAGCGGATTCGCTGGACGCCGTTGAACTGGTCATGGCACTGGAAGAGGAATTTGGCGTCGAAATTCCGGACGAGGAGGCCGAGAAAATCACCAGTGTCCAAAAGGCGATCGATTACATCAAAATCCATTACAAGCCTGAATAATTTGCTTTCGGTATTTCCCGCGCCCGGACGCTTTCCGTTTGCGCGGGAAAAGGCTGTTTCGAGCTTTCTTTTCCAGGACCGGTCGAGTCGGTGCTTTTGTTTTACGTGATTGGAGTGCGTTTTGGCGCGTCGCAGAATCGTCATCACCGGCCTGGGCATCGTCAGCCCCGTCGGCAACACGGTTGAGGAAGCCTGGCAAAATATCCTGGCGGGCCGGACTGGCATTGGCCCGATGAGTCGTTTTGATCCTTCGTGCTTTCCTTCCCGTGTTGCCGGAGAGGTCAAGAATTTCGACATTGCGGACTATCTATCATCCAAGGAAGCGCGCCGCATGGACGAATTCATCCATTTTGGCATGGCGGCCGGTATCCAGGCCGTGCGTGACGCTGGCTTGGACCAGGCGCAGCCGGATGGGGAACGCATCGGTGTCTGCATCGGTTCCGGCATCGGCGGCCTGGCGACGATCGAAGCGGGCATCCGGGCGAATCCGGGCAGCCTGAACGAACATCCTGACGTCAACATGCGCAAGGTATCGCCGTTCTTCGTGCCCGCGCTCATCATCAACATGATTTCCGGCAGCCTCTCGATCCGTTTCGGTTTCAAGGGGCCCAACCTTGCCATTGTCAGTGCCTGTACCACGGGCACGCATTCCATTGGCGATGCTATGCGCATGATCGGATATGGCGATGCCGACGTTATGGTGGCGGGCGGCTCGGACGCCTGCATCACACCGACCTGTATTGGCGGCTTCTGCGCGGCACGCGCGTTGTCGACGCGCAATGACGATCCCGCTACAGCCAGCCGTCCCTGGGACAAGGACCGGGATGGCTTCGTCATGGGCGAGGGCGCGGGTGTGCTGGTGCTGGAAGAATACGAACACGCAAGGACGCGCGGCGCGAAGATGTATGCCGAATTGATTGGCTATGGCATGAGCGGCGATGCCTATCATATCACCGCCCCCAACATGGACGGTCCCAGGCGCTGCATGGAGGCCGCGTTGAGAAACGCTGGTATTAACGTCGACGAAGTGCAATACCTGAACGCGCACGGCACCTCCACGCCGCTGGGCGACAAGAACGAGACCGACGCCATCAAGGCAGCCTTCGGCGCGCACGCGCACAAGCTCGTGGTGAATTCCACCAAGTCCATGACCGGACATCTTCTGGGCGGAGCGGGCGGCATCGAATCCCTCTTTACCGTGCTGGCCCTGCATCACCAGGTATCGCCGCCAACCATCAATATTTTCGATCAGGACCCGGAATGCGATCTGGATTATTGTGCCGGCACGGCGCGTGAAATGAAGATCGACATCGCGCTCAACAACAATTTCGGCTTTGGCGGCACGAACGGTACACTGGTTTTCAGGCGCGTCTAACCGACGCGAATTGGGCGGAACACGGTGGAGTTTCCGGTTCTGGTCAAGCTGCGCCGTTCCCGCTTTTTTCTGGTGGCGCTTTGCGCCACGCATGGTCTCGCGCTTCTGGGCGTTTGGTTGACGCCATGGCCGGTTGCCTGGCGTATCGGCATTTCCTCCTTGACCATGGCAAGCTTCTACACCGCCTGCCGGCAATGGTGCTCTGTTCCATCCCTTCTGTTGTTGCATCCTGGCGGACGTCTGATCGTGGACGAAGGCAGCGGACAACTGGACGCCACGGCGATATTGTGCCCCACCATACTGGCGCTCCCTTCCCTTTGCGTATTCTCATGGCGCAGGGAGGATGTGGAAAGCGGATCGCGTCGCACGCTTGCCGTTTTCCGGGACAGCGCCGAAGCGGAAAGCATGCGCCGCCTGCGGGTCTGGTTGCGCGCGTTCAGGGAAGCGCCTGGCGAGCAAGCGCGATGAAAACGTCCCGCCTCGGTGCGGGGCACGCCGTTGCACGAGCTTGGGCCGATCATGAAAAGCTTCGGGATCAAGATAATCCGCGCTGACAAGACAGGAAAACAGCGCGCGTACCAGGAAAGCGACCTGGAACCACTGGCGTTTTTCCACAGGGTGGAAATGGTGCATCGCCCAACATTTCCGGCAGCGTGATTTCCTGTAGCCATTGCGGCAACAAGGACGGTAATCCCGCTCCCCGCCATCCCCCTTCGAACCATTGCCCTTCAAACCATTGGCCAAGCTGCATGGTGACCAGCGATGCCATGGCCAGCAAAACCCCCAACGATCCATAACGCGCTTTCGCCGCCATCGCACCGTGCGCGGCGTGATCTACGCGCACTGCTTCGCCGGCGATCCGGCACTGAAAATCCTCGGTGTACTTGCCGAGGTCGTGAAGCAGCCCCGTCGCCTCCGCCGGACGCGCCGCGTTGGAAACGGCAGTGGAATCCCCGGCGCGCCTCCCCACGGCGCGCAGGTGTTCGGCAAGGAATTGCCAATCGGAACGACCCGGGTTGTCCGTCGAGTGCGCAAGGAATGGCGGATGATATGTAACGTTGATAAATTCCTTTTGGATTTTGCATGGAATGGGTGTGGCAGCCCTGGCAACAATGATTTGGTGTACAAAGAAACATAAATCTATATAATAATCGTTATCATTAATTTTACGGATCCGATTTTTGAAGGGTCAAGATGCGTATGCGGATCAATGGAAGTCTGGGTTTTGTGTGTGCCGCAGCCTGTTGCGTGATGGCGCAGGGGGGGGCGGAACCGATCATGTTGAAGGACATGCTGGGTCATACAGTCGAGCTTGCCGGGCCAGTCAGGAAATCGGTCACGATTCCGCTGCCGGCTTCTTCGCTCTTCATGGCGTTGGATGGTGGCAACACGCATCTGGCTGGCATGAACCCCCGCGCGTACCAGCACATGAAAAGCGGGATCTTGAGCAAGATTTTCCCTCGCGCCCTGCAAACCCGTCACGATATTACCCACTCCGGTTTTGCGCCCAATGTTGAAACGCTTCTGGAAATCAGCCCTGATCTGATCTGGCAATGGGGGCACATGGGCGACGATCTGCTGACGCCCCTGCACGAAGCGGGCCTGCCGGTTGCCGCCTTGCTGTATGGCGATGAGCGGCGCACACGCGAATGGGTGCGCCTGATGGGCAAGGCGTTGGGCAAGCCGGAGCGGGCGCAGGTGTTGCTTGACTGGCGCGAAAACACGGAAAAGCAGATTCGCGCCATCACGAACCGCCTTCCGCCGCAACAACGTCCCCGTGTGCTGTATTTGTCGCGCTACCGCCCGGACTATCGGGTGGCAGGCTCGGAGAGCAATTTTAATTTCGATGTCACGCTTGCCGGTGGCGTCAATGTCGCCTCCGGTTCAAGGGGCAGCGGCCATCCGATCAACATTGAACAGATCATGGCGTGGAATCCGCAAATCATTTTGCTGAACAACTTCGAGGCCGATCTGAGTCCCGCGATGATTTATGCCGATCCGCTGTGGCGCGATATACAGGCGGTACAGGAGCGGCGCGTCTACAAAATCCCGGCAGGCGGCTATTTCTGGGACCCACCAGGCCAGGAGTCACCGTTGCAGTGGCAATGGGTCAGCATGATCGTACATCCCGCGCGCTTCAAATGGCCACTGCGCGCGAATATCGCCGAGGCTTACAAAATGTTGTACGAATACGATCCGTCGCCGCAGGACATTGACGCTGTTTTACATGTGCGCATGAACAAAGCATCGAAAAACTATGAACGTTTCCGCAACACTGCCGTATCCCGTTAGCCGCATGATGCGTTTGCGGCAGCGTGTCGGGAAATGGCGCCCGACCCGATGGCTGGCGCTGGGTGTCCTGCTGGCGCTGGTGATGCTCACGGCGTTGTGCGTTGGCCGGTACACGCTGCCGGCATCACATGTGAGCGCCATGATTTTGTCGCATGTCATGCCATCGGACTGGATGGACCTCATGGGAGGAAAGACGTGGACAGCCGCTGAATGGCGTGTTGTTCACAGTGTGCGCGCGCCGCGTATCCTGCTTGCGGCGCTGATTGGCGCCGGGCTGGCGATGTCTGGCGCCGCATTGCAGGGTGCTTTCCGAAACCCGCTCGTCGGGCCGCAGATTCTTGGCATTTCTTCGGGAGCGGCTTTCGGCGGATGTCTGGCGATTCTGATGTTTACTTCCCTGGCGGCCATTCTCGGGTTTGCGTTCATCGGCGGCGCGCTGGCCATCATCGCGGTCTATGCGTTGACGTGGACGCGTCAGCGATCAACAACCTTGATCCTCATCCTGGCGGGCATCATTACCGGCGCGTTTTTCGGCGCCATGATTTCCCTGGTCACCTACATGGCCGACCCGGACGACACGCTGCCCGCGATTGTTTTCTGGCTGATGGGCAGCTTTGCGACGGCTTCGTATTTCAAGCTTGTCGCCATCCTGGCGCCGATGCTGTTCGGCATGGCAATTTTGATGGCGCAGCGTTTTTGCATCAATGTCCTGTCGCTGGGTGATGAACACGCCGCCGCGCTGGGATTGCGCGTCGAGCGACAACGCTGGCTGCTGCTGACGGCGGTCACGCTCATCGTTTCATCCGGCGTTGCGGTATCGGGCGCGGTCGGCTGGGTCGGGCTGGTCATTCCACACGCGGCGCGCATGATTTTCGGGCCGGATCACCGAACCTTGCTGCCCGCGTCGGCATTCATCGGCGCAATCTACCTGGTCATCATCGACACCATCGCGCGCAGCGCCACGGCGGCGGAAATGCCGCTGAGCGTCATCACCGCGCTGATTGGCGCGCCGGTATTCGCGTGGTTGCTGCGACGGGCGCACGACAAGGGATGGAGTCATGGTTGAAGTCTCGAACCTGGAGTTTTCGGCGGGTGGCAAAACGCTGTGCAGCCACCTGAATTTCAGTCTGCCGCGCGGCAGCATCATGGCGGTGCTGGGGCCGAACGGGCGCGGCAAAACCACGCTCCTGCGCACACTGCTGGGCGCGCATCGCGCCAGTGCCGGCAGTGTGCGCTTTGACGCGCACGCGGCATACGTGCCGCAGCACAGCGCCATGATATTCAGTTACGACGTGCTGACGGTGGTGACGCTGGGACGCGCGCGGCATCTGCGCTGGCACCAGTCGCCGGGTCAGCATGACATCAATGTCGCGCGGAATTGCCTGGAGATTTTCCAGCTCGCGCACCTGGCCAGGCAACCGTTCAATGCCCTGAGCGGCGGCGAGAAGCAACTGGTCACGATTGCGCAGGCCATTGCCAGCGATTCGCCCATCCTGATTCTCGACGAACCTGCTTCGGCGCTCGACCTGAGCAACCAGAACATCGTGCTGTCGGCATTGCGACGACTGGCGCGGGAAAGAAACATCACCATCATTTTCACGACGCATCATCCCCAGCATGCGCAGCATATTGCCGACTACACATTGCTGCTGTTCCCGCATGCCGAAAACGCGTTCGACCGCACACAGGGTGTGTGTACCGACGCGCACCTGACCCGTTTGTACGGACTGCCCGTCCGGGTGAGCAGTTTGTCGCAGGACAACCGGCGGATTGACTGCGCCATCCCTGTTTTTTCCTGAGAAAGAAACATGACATGACCAAGAAAATCGCGTACTTCAAAAACTGGATTGGCAACGGCCCCGCGCTGTTTGCCTCCGGCCCTTTCCGTGACCGGGTCAGCGTCATCCCGCTCCATGACCTGGAGAAGACGGATCTATCCTGTTACCGAGCATTGCTTTTTTCCTCCAATCTTGACCAGCGCTATGCCTTCACCCAGCGCGACAGGCTCGAAGCCTACCTGGAGGCAGGCGGGCAGATTGTTTGCAACGGTCATGTTGTCCGGTCTTTCCTGCGTTTCCTGCGTCCTTATGAAGTCGCGCCGTACCAGAACGTGGAAACACTCAGGATTCACCCTGCCACACCCCACCCCATCTTTGCCGGAGTCGATTATGAAGATCTGACCTTCCGCCGTGGCGTTGCCGGGTTCTATTCCCGCGGCAGCAATCCGGCGCCGGAAGGCGCGGAGGTCTTGAGCACGATCAGCCCGCAGCGCCTGCCGGTTGATTGGCTGCTGAACCTGCCCGGCGGCGGACGCTTGCTGGTGCATTCCGGCAACGATATCTGGATGCACGCCAATGACAACAACTCCGCCTCGCGTATCACCCCACAATTAATGGACTGGCTACAGGAGGCCGCATGAGCGCCCAACCCTTGATTGCCGTGCTGGACAACGGCACGTATTTCCATCACCGCACGCTGCACACGCCCGAATTCGCGCCGTATTTCAACCGCGTCATCTACGCGCGCGAACTCGATGCCGCCGCGGTGGCGGGCTGTGACGCGCTGATCGTGCTGGATCGTACCAACCCGGAACTGCTGATTGCGCATCGCCAGCTTTTTGCCGACTTTCTCGCGGCGGACAAGACACTGGTCGTCCTGGGGGAAAGCAACCCGGAATTGTGGCTCGATGGCGTGGAGAGCATCCCCTGTCCAACCAATTTCTGGTGGTGGCTCACGCCGGGCGCGGATTCCGGTTTGCGGCTGGCGGCGCCGGAACACCCGCTGTTCAGGCACATGACGCTTGCCGACGCCACATGGCACCAGCACGCAACCTTTCGTCTGCCGCCTGGCGCGCGGTCACTCGTGGAAATTGCCGATGCCGGTTCGATTCTTTACGAAGAAATCCGTCCGGGCGCCGGACGCCTGATTGTCACTTCCCTGGATCCCGCGTACCACCACGGCAGCTATTTCATGCCCGCCACGACACGCTTCTTGCGCGGGTTCCTGTCGTGGTTGCGTGAGTCGCTGTCACTCCAGCGCGCCCCGGCTGCAGGCATGGAAAACGTCGCCGCCTGATTTTCAACCCCCGTCAAGCACTTGCAAAAGGAATTCCCCATGAAACTGAAACGACTTCCCGGTACAACGCCTGTCGCCGCCGCTGTCGCCCTGCTGTGCGCTTCGCCTGTGACATACGGACAGGGCGCGGGCGAAATCACCCTGCCCGAGATCTCCGTCAGTTCCGGGCAGAACAGCCAGGAGATGAAAGAAAACCGTGTACGGGCGATTGGCCCGGAATTGCCCGAACCGGGCATCCTGCGCCAGGCCGCGCAACCGGCCAGCGTCGTCGACCGCCAGGAAATCGAGCGCGTCAACAGCGGCAGCACACTGGAACTGCTGGCGCGCACCCCCGGCGTCAGCATGAACCGCAGTGGCGGCATTGCCGGCACCGCCTTCGTGCGCGGCATGAACACCAACGACATGCGCGTGCCGCTGTTCATCGACGGCGACCGTTTCCGGGGTCGCAACACCTTGCAATTCATGCTGCTCAGTCCCAGCGAAATCGAGCGGATAGAAGTGCTGCGTGGACCGGCTTCGTCGATCTACGGCAGCGACGGGTTGACCGGGTTGATCAATATCGTGACGCGACGCCCGTCCCCGGCCAGGCCTGGCCAGCCCTTCGGCCTGGTCGGTGGCGAATTCGGTTTGTCCTGGCGTTCCAACAACAACGGTCTCCAGGCGGATGCCGCCATTGAAATGGCCGGAAACGGGTTCGATCTGCGCGCCTACGTTTCCGGGCGGCACGCCGACGACTATCGCAGCGGCGATCGCAAAATCCCCAACAGCGATTACGAAACCCTCTCCGGTGGCCTGGTGCTGGGTTACAGTCCCGACGCCCGCCAGCGCGTCGAATTGAGTCTGCGCGCCACCACCGTGGACGACGGCTCCGCCAGCACGCTGCCCACGTATACGCTGCAATCGCGGCGCGATCCGCTTGAGGTCAAGCAGGCGCGCATCGCCTACACCGGAGAATCGGATAGCGGCCTGTTTCGCAAGATTGACGCCAGCCTGTACGCCAACGAATTCGACACGGTGATCCATTCCCACAACACCACCCGGTCGGACAGGATTACCGACTCCTACAATCACGTTCAGGGGCCAGTCATATTTGGCGGACACATATCGGGGGTCGTTCCCTGGAAACAGACGGTCACTACGGTTGGCATGGATTTCATGCACGAACATTTCCCCGGAACGAAGACGCGCGCCAAAACCACCTTGCTCGACGCGAATGGCAACATCACCAGCGTTGCGGGTGGCCGCTATGCGCAAAATGTTCCCAACACGACATGGGCCAACGCGGGCGCCTTCGCCAACATCGACTGGAATATTTCCCCACGATGGCTGGTTTCCGCGGCGGGCCGTTATGACTGGTTCTTCACCGATGTCAAGCTTTCCCCGATGCCTTCCGAAGATCTGGTGCCCATTTTCCGCGAAGTGCAGGATCAGACGGAAAGCGCAGTGACCGGCAGCCTCAGCCTCAGCTACCGTCCCACGCCGGTGCTTGAATGGGTCGGCAGCGTCGGTTCCGCGTTCCGTATGCCCTGGAGTCAGGAGATGTTCAACAGCGGCTTTACCGGCGCCAGCTACACCATTCCCAATCCCGGCCTGAAACCGGAACGCGGCGTCAATGTCGAAGCCGGGGTTCGGCTTCGTTTTGACAAGGCCAACCTTGAGTTGACAGCGTTCCAAAGTCGCTTCAAGGATTTCCTGCAAACGGTGACCACAAGCTATGAAGGACTGCCCGCGACGCAGCGGCAGAATGTCGGACGCGCGCGTATCTCCGGCCTCGAAGCCCAATGGCGCTGGCAGATCAACCGGGAATTCAACTGGTTCGGCAACGCCACCCTGTTGCGCGGCACAAACCGCACCACGGGCGATCCGCTGATTTCCATCGTCCCGTTCTCCGTCCTGACCGGTGTGCAATATGTGGCGCCGGGCGGCGGTTATTCCATCACCGGAGAGCTGGAAGCAGCCCGCAGGAAATCCCGTATCAGTCCCGCAGAATACCCAACCAGCGGCTACGGTGTTATCAACCTCTACGCCGAACTGCAACTCGACCGCCTCGGATTGAAAGCGGCAGGGAATAACACCAAACTGACGCTTGGCGTCAGCAACCTGTTTGACAAAACCTATCGCAGCGGGGCAAGCGCGTCCAACATCAATTATCCATTCGGCGTCTTCAACCCGCTACAGGAACCTGGGCGCAGCTTCAATATCACATTGCGAAGCCGTTTCTGACCCACTCCCGACGTGTACAGACAGGCGAAGGGGAGCGCGACGCTTCCCCTCGCCATGCAAACCATCGGCATGGCGGCCCGCGGTTTCGCCATGCTTGCGTGTTCCATCCCGCAAACCTTTCGTGTCATGCCAGGGTTTTCCCGTGCTTTTTCCCATGTGCCGCGCAATACGTGAAAACAGGCGGCGCCGATGGCGGCGAGGAGAAGGAACAAGGTTGCGGTAGCCGGTATGGCGCTCGACATGGATTTCCACGGGGACCAATCGCCGCGTGCGTGCCGGACACGTGGCGGAGAAGCTCGCCGCCATCCGCCGTTTTGCCCTCAACCTGTTGCGCCGTGACGCCGCCTGCGCGCGGCATCAGGCGAAAACGCTTTCGCGCTTTCCATGATGATGGCGGTCGGGCGTCCATCCTCGCGTGGAAAGCGTTTCTCCAGTGGGGAAAACCTGTCAACGAAAAAGGCATATAGTGCGGTTGTCCCGGCGCCGCGAATTGTCGGATTGCCGGTTTTGAAAGGAGCGTCACGATGCGCGTTGTTTCCCTGAACCTGAATGGCATGCGTTCCGCCTGGCGAAAAGGCGCGGAAACCTGGTTGCGCGCTTCCGGGGCGGACGTGATCGCGTTCCAGGAGCTGAAAGCGCAAGGCGGGGATCTGTCCGACGCCATGCTGCGGCCGGATGGGTATCACGCCTGTTACCATTTCGCGGAGCGGAAAGGGTATAGCGGCGTGGGACTCTGGTGCAGGGAAGCGCCGCTCGCCACGCATTCCGGGTTTGGAAGCGCGGAATTCGACGCGGAAGGCCGTTACCTGCAAGTGGATTTTCCCGATCATTCGGTGATTTCCGTTTATCTTCCTTCCGGTTCCTCCTCCGTTGAGCGGCAGGCGGCCAAATTCCGCTTCCTGGAGATTTTCCTGCCGCATCTTGCCGTCTTGCGCGCGAAACGGCGGGAAATCGTGCTCTGTGGCGACTGGAACATCGCCCATCGGGAGATCGACCTGAAGAACTGGCGCGGAAACCAGAAGAACTCCGGTTTCTTGCCCGAGGAAAGGGAATGGTTTTCCCGCATGCTGGCGCAAGGTTGGGTGGACGTCTATCGCGGCCTGTATCCGGACCAGGGCGAAGCCGCCTATACCTGGTGGTCGAACCGGGGGCAGGCATGGGCAAAGAACGTGGGTTGGCGTATCGACTACCAGATCGCGACACCGGGACTTGCCGCCCGCGCGCGGGCAGGTTGGGTATACAAGGATGAGCGGTTTTCCGATCACGCGCCGCTTGTCATCGATTACGCGCCGTAAACGGAGTTGTGGCGCAAGCCGCGGAAATTGGCGGGAAACGTCAGGCCGTTGCCGCCGGGTTGCCGTTCGCGGGTCCTGGAGCGGGATTTTCCGGTTGCCGTTCGCGGGCGCGCTTTCCCAGCAACAGGTACACCGTCGGCACGACAAAAAGCGTCAGAAGCGTTCCGAGCAGGAGACCACCGACGATCACCCAGCCAATTTGCCGCCGCGATTCCGCGCCCGCGCCCTGCGCGAAAGCGAGTGGAACCGCGCCCAGAACCATGGCGCCGGTGGTCATGAGGATGGGGCGCAGGCGCAACTGGGCCGCCTCGACCACGGCGTCCCCGAGCGCCTTCCCTTGCGCGCGCAACTGGTTGGCGAATTCCACGATCAGGATGCCGTGCTTGGTAATCAACCCCACCAGCGTCACGAGGCCGATCTGGCTATAGACGTTCAGGGTACCGCCGCTCAGGTGGAGCGCGGCCAGCGCGCCAGTCATGGAAAGCGGTACGGTCAGCATGATGATGAAGGGATCCCGGAAACTCTCGAACTGCGCCGCCAGCACAAGGTAGATGAAAACCAGCGCCAGCATGAACGTGACCGCCAGCGAAGCGGAGGATTGCCGGAATTCCCGCGATTGTCCGTTGTAGTCCACGGAATAGCCGGGCGGCAGCACCCGTTCCGCTGTTTGTCCCATGAACGCCAGGGCGTCTCCCAGGGTGTAGCCGGGCGCCAGGTTGGCGGTAACCGATACGGCGCGGCGTTGCGCAAAATGGTTGAGTTCGCGCGGCGCCACGGTTTCCTCCACGCGCACGAGGTTGGCGAGCGAGGTCATTGCCCCGGTCCTGTCCCGCACGGAAAGGTCGCGGATGTTTTCGGGCGTGACGCGGTTCGCGTCCTCCACCTGCACGATGACGTCGTATTGCTCGCCGTCGCGCTTGAAACGTGTGACCTGGCGTCCGCCCAGCATGGTTTCCAGCGTACGTCCCACGGTTTCCACCGCCACACCCATGTCCGCGGCGCGATCCCGGTCGACCTGCACATCGAGCTCCGGCTTGTTGAGGCGCAGGTCGGTATCGAGGTTGGTGATTTTCGGGTTGGCGCGCACAGCGGCCAGGAAGTCCTCCACAACCCTGGCGAGCTCCGCGTAGGAAGCGCTCGTGGCGATGACGAAATTGACCGGTTGCGAGCGACCGCTCTGTCCCAGTGACGGCGGCAGGTTGGGAAACGCCTGGATACCGGGGATTGCCGCGAACCTGGGCTGCAGTTCCTCGGCGATTTCCTGCGCCGGACGCGCGCGCTGGTCCCAGTCGGCCAGGCGTCCGAAGGAAATGCCGCGGTTCAGGATGGGCGCGCCAACAATGATGTTGTAGCGCTCGATTTCCGGTGTTTCGGCGTAGATCGCCTCGATCTGGCGCGCATACTTGTCCATGTAGTCGAGCGTCGCGCCTTCCGGCCCGGTGAAGGCGCCGATGATGGTTCCCCGATCCTCGATGGGGGAGAGTTCCGACTGCATGCCGGCGAACAACGCCGCGCCGCTGGCGGCCGTCAACGCGAACAGGCCCAGCACGAGCCAGCGTCCTCGCAGGGCGAGGATGAGCGCCTTGCGGTACCCTGCCGTGAGCGTGTCCAGGAAGCCTTCGATGGCGAGGAAGAGGCGTCCATGCCTTTCCGTGTGCCGCAGGAGCTGCGAGCACATCATTGGCGACAGCGTAAGCGCGACAAAACCGGAAACCAGCACCGCGCCGGCGAGCGTGAGCGCGAATTCGATGAAGAGTTTCCCCGTGCGCCCGGTCATGAAGGCGACCGGCGCGTAGACGGCGGCGAGCGTGATGGTCATGGCGATGACCGCGAAGCCGATTTCCCTGGCGCCGCGAAACGCCGCCTCGCGGCGCGGCACGCCTTCCTCGATGTGGCGAAAGATGTTTTCCAGCACCACGATCGCGTCATCGACCACGAGGCCGATGGCCAGCACCAGCGAAAGCAGGGTCAGGGTGTTGATGGAAAAGCCGAGGGCGAACATCAGGGTGAAGACGCCGATCAACGAAACAGGGATCGTCACCAGCGGGATCAGGGTGGCGCGCAGGTTGCGCAGGAAAAAGAAAATAATCAGGATGACGAGGACAATGGCCTCGAAGATGGTGGAAAAGACCGCCTTGATGGAACGGTCGATGAAGGTGGTGGAATCGTAGGAGGAATCGATCGTCATTCCTTCCGGCAGGTCGGCGGCAATGCGCGGCAATTCCGCCTTCAGGGCGTCGGCGAGTGTCAGCGGGTTGGCGGTGGATTGCTTGATGAGCCCCAGGTTGACGGCGCTCCGGCCATTGAAGCGCGAGGCGGAGCGTTCGGATTCCGCGCCGATGTTTACCCGCCCCAGGTCGGAAAGGCGCACCGGGTAGCCATTGACCGTCTTCACCACGATGGCGGCGAATTCCCCGGGAGTCTTGAGGTCGGTTTCCGCCACAACGGAAAATTCCTGCTTGCGGCTTTCGATGCGTCCGGCGGGGACTTCCACGTTCTGGCCGCGCAGGGCGTCCTCCACATCCTGTACCGTCATCTGGTAGGCCGCGAGCCGGTCGCGGTCGAGCCAGATGCGCATGGCGAACTTGCGCTCGCCGTAGATGCCCACATCCGCCATGCCGGGCAGCGTTTGCAGGCGGGGCTTCACGATGCGGCTGGCAATGTCCGACACTTCCAGTTGCGAATGCCGGTCGGAAGACATGGAAAGGCGGATGATGGGATCGGCGTCCGCCTCCACCTTGGCGATCACTGGCTCGTCGACCTCGTCCGGCAGACGTCCGCGCGCCCGCGATACCCGGTCGCGCACATCGGACGCGGCGGAATCCGGGTCGCGTTCCACCCTGAACCGCACGGAAACCTGGCTGCGCTCGGAACGGGAAACGGAAGTCAATACCTCGACCCCTTCGATACCGGCCAGCGAATCTTCCAACGGTTTGGTGATTTGCGATTCCACGATCTCCGCCGACGCGCCCCGGTAGGTGGTAGACACCGTGACGATGGGTTCGTCAATGTGCGGGTATTCGCGCACGGACAGGCGTCCGTAGGAGACCAGCCCGAGCAGCGTCACCACCAGGGACAGCACGGTGGCGAAGACGGGACGGCGGATGCAAAGCTCGGAGAGGCGCATTGTCGGAAGTCCGGAAAGATGGCCGCGTGCGGGACAAGGGGGCTTTCCCTTCTGGCTCCCCATCGTGCCGGCCCGGGCAAGTTGCCTTTATAGTCAAAATAGCGGGCCCGCACAACCAGTTCCGTCCGGATGGCGCAGCGCCCGCCCCGCGCCGGATATGTCCGCGGGGTATTGCCGCCATCAGTTTTCCGGTATAGGCTCCATGCTGTGTTCGTGTCACACGGGCGGGACGTCAAAAAGGGAGGGACCATGAAAAAGAATCTTCCGGTTACGCAAAGGGAAACACCGTTGCCACCAGGGCGTTACATCGTTTCCCGGACGGATCTCAAGGGTGTGATTACCTATGTAAACGATACCTTTGTCGAACTGAGCGGATTCGGGCGCGACGAGCTGGTCGGTCGCAGCCATAACATCGTCCGCCACCCGGACATGCCGCCCCAGGCGTTCGCCAATCTGTGGGCAACGGTCAAGGCGGGCCTGCCCTGGCGGGGACTGGTCAAGAATCGCTGCAAGAACGGCGACCATTACTGGGTTGACGCCCTGATCGTGCCGGTGCGGAAAAACAGCGAGACGATCGGCTACATGTCCGTGCGCACCGAGCCGGACCAGGCGCGGGTGCGTGCGGCGGAAGCGCGCTACCAGGATCTGAACGCGACCGGCCAGGGCCTGCCGGGGCCTGGCAAGGCGCCGCTTTCCCTGCGCGGCAGGCTGATCGGGCTTGCGGCTTTCCTGGTCATCCTGCAACTCGCGGCCAATTTCCTCGAACTGTTCGGCGGCGTCATGGGCGGATGGATTGGCCATTTCCTGGGTCTCCTGGGCGTTTTCGCGGGCATCCTGCTGGTGCGTTGGCAGCGTCAGGCGCTGGACGGCATGGCGGACGCCACCCGCCTGATGGATCGCATCGCCCAGGGCGATCTCACCGACGCCATTCCTGGCGGCAGGCGTGACGAACTGGGCAGGATGTACGATGCCATGACCGTCATGCAGGCGCACCTGAAAGTCATGCTGGCGGAAATCGACGAGGCGGCGAGGCGGATCGGCAACGACGCCGTCCAGTTGGAAAACGCGATGGGCACCATCCATGGGGAATCTTTCCGGCAATCCGAATCGGTGGGGCACATCGCTGCCAACGTGGAGGAACTGAGCACCGCCGCCACAGAGGTTGCGAGCGGCGCCGAGGAAACCGCCAGCGCCGTGCGGGACTCCCACGGGGCGCTGGAACGCGCCGTGCAACGCATGCATGATGGCCGCCAGGCCTCCCGGCGGGTGGTCGACACCGTGCAACAAGCCGGCCAGATCATGCGCCAGCTCTCGGACGCCATTCGCCAGATCGACACGGTTTCTGGTGGTATCCTGGAAATTGCCGGGCAGACCAATCTCCTGGCCCTGAACGCCACCATCGAAGCCGCCCGCGCCGGCGAGGCGGGACGGGGATTCGCAGTGGTGGCGGATGAAGTGAAAAAGCTTGCGGAGCGCGCGGGAGAACGCGCCAGTGAAATCAGTCGCACGGTTGCGGAAATCCAGGGCGTCACCCAGGAAGCGCTCGCGGCCATGGAACAGGCGGGCGCACAGGTCGATGACACGGAGCAGGCGATGAACCAGTCCGACGCGGGGTTGAAACAGGTTGCGGACAAAGGCAGGGCTGTCAGCGAAATGGCGGGGCACATCGCCCGCTCCGCGGCGGAAGAATCGCAAACCACTGGCGACATCGCCGCGCATTTGACGCGAATCTCGGATGGCATCGAGGAAAACGTGGGACATCTGGAAACCGTGCGGCAGGGCGCTGTCAATCTCACGCAGGTCGCGGGCGAACTGAAAACGCTGATTTCCTATTTCCATTTCAACCAGCGGGACACGCGCCGACCAACCAATGAACCGCAAGTCCGGCCATCAGCCTGACATCGAAAGGTCCGCGCTCGCCCTTCTGCCGGTCTCGCGGTCGCGCGTGTAAAACTGCCGGGTTTCCAGGGCGGGTTTGCCGGCGTCGACATGTTCTTCGTCCTCTCCGGCCATCTCATCACCGCGTGGTCGGGATTTTCATCAACATGAACCTGCGACAAGAAGCTGACGCTGGGCGTGTATTCCTGGTCAGTAGGTTTTCCAGTCCCTTTCCACCTGTACCTGCGCCTGCGCGCACAGTGATTCCGGACCAGGGATTCCAGCGTCCGCCAGTTTCATGAAATCCTGGAAAGGCGTCAGATCGCACGTCAGGGGCAATTCCGGATTCCCGGTATCCGTCCGGCGCGCCAGATGTTCAAGCGCAACCATGTCGACAATCGCGTCGCCCGCGTTCCTGGAAAAATAGTAGTCATTGACGGGCAAGTCGTTGTCATCCCTGCGTACGTATTGCCACATTTCGACGGATTGCCCAAGTCGCGCGACTTCGGAAAGATGCGTCCTGCGCGCTTGCGGGTCTTTTTCCCCCAGGACATCCGCCATGTGCTTGTGCGCCGCGAACAGCAGCGCCTGCTGTCGCGGCGTGAGCGGATCGGGCGCGTCACGGTGTGCCGCCAGCACACGCCCGGCAGCCAGTGCGCTGACAGGATCATAAGCATATTGGGAGCATACAAAGAGGCAGCGCTCGCTTGCCGCCAGATCCCCGTTCCTGACATCCTCTTCCAGCTTGCGTTCCTCTTCCTCTGCCGCGTGTTTTTCATTGGCTGCCTTGATCGCGGCATAGGGCGCCATGACGGGTGCAGTAACGATGAGCAAGCCGACAAGCTGGGCCTCGCAAACGGGATCGCGCGAAAAAATAGTGCAATTCGTCGCGCATCCCGACAGCAGCAAGGCCAGGACGATGCCGATGGGCGTTGTTTTCTTCATGTTTCCGATCTCACCACCTTCAGCGCCGAGGCCACCAGCGAGGAGATGTCGGCGAGATTGCCGGGGATGATGAGGGTGTTGCCCTCTTTGGCGATGTTGCCAAAGGCGTCGACATATTGTTGCGCCACCT
>JAISME010000014.1 GCA_031276915.1 Zoogloeaceae bacterium | reverse complement strand
GTGTATGGATTGCCACGGGGCTACGCCCCTCGCAATGACGATAAAGTGGGGGGAGCATCCTGCTCCCCCTTGGTGTGGTCGGGAGCAGGATGCTCCCGCTACTTTGGGACGGATGCCCGCAACAGCGAAACAACCGCCCACAGAAAAGTCCCAAATCTCCAAACCTTCGTCATTGCGAGGGCCGAAGGCCCGTGGCAATCCAGACGGCCTCGCGGTCCGCTCCAGTGTTTCGGATTGCTGAACCGTTTCATGGATTGCCATGTCGTAAATTGCCGTCCGCAGGACACCACCCCGGTCGCGGGCGCGTGTCTTTCACGCGTTCGCGGCTTTTTTTGTTCTTCCTTCTTTTTCTTTCCAAAGGAGCATCATCATGAAACACCTCGTACACACCCTCCAGCGCGGCTTCACGCTCATCGAACTGATGATCGTCGTCGCCATCATCGGCATCCTTGCCGCCATCGCACTGCCCGCCTACCAGCAATACACCATCCGCGCCTATGTCGCCGAAGGGTTGCAACTTGCGGGGGGCGCCAAAACGGCTTTCCTTGACTACTGGGTCAACAATGGCAAAACCGCCCCGGTGGATTACCCCGGTACAGGGAAACCGCCCAAGGACAGCTACAGCTACGAATTCAAGCCAACAGCCAATGTGAAAAAGATCATGGTCGGGGGAGCGAATAATAATGATGACTTTCACATTAGTATCTTTTATGGCGGCAGGAACAAAAAACTGGAGGACTTGGGGCTTGTGGTTTCGCTGCAGGCAGGATTTGGCAAGATCCAAAGTGATGGCAGACCTGAAACACCTCTGGCCGTTAAGAATAATGCAACACAACATAGCGCCAATCCCAACGTTGGCTCCATCGTCTGGGGCTGTTACCTGTCCTATTACAGTGGCACAAAAAAGAATTTTAGAACGCTTGCCAAGTATCTACCCAGCAGATGCCGTTACAGGCACAGGGATATGCCGGAGTAAGGATCGCCTCCAATCACTCGGTCGCAATCTCGGCAGGAGGTCCAGCAGGACTGCCCGGAATCAACATCCCGCAAGGCGTACATTCCGGCATTCCCGCAGCGCGCAGACACCGCGGGCTGCCAACAAAACGATCCCCCGGAAACAAATTCCGGGGGATCGTTTTTCCCTTCTCGCAAGACGAACAGTGGATGTTTCAATCCACGCCCGCAACCGGGCGAAACAGCCTGGAAGGGGTTACACCCCTCCCAAGCCAGATGATCCCCCTGAAGGGGGAGATTTCCCACCGGAGTTTGTTTTCGATAAAGCCAAGGAAGCGCGCCCGGCGGAATTTGCAGCAAGGGAAAAGGGCGGCATGGCTGTCGTCAAATTCCACGCGTCACGCCGCGACATGGATTTACAATGCGCATGTTTTCACCAGTCGGGAACAGACACCATGTGCGCCAACCGGGTTTTGTGGATTGCATTGACTCTTTTTCTCATGAGCGCCTGCGGTGTCGACACCGCAACAACAGCGGCGACCGCCGCCAAACTGAAAGCCGAAGAAGCCAAGGCGGGACGACAGCAATTGGAACGGGTGGAAAAGAAGCTGGAGGCTGTCAACCAGCGCAACATGGATCGCCTGGAAAAGGCGGATGACGCGTCTTCCTCCAGCGAACGATAACCCCGTTTTCCCCGCCGCGCGCCGGAAACGTCTGGCCCGCCACTTTCCATGACACGGGCCCGCTTGCGGAAGGCATCCTGACGCGAGGCGCGGCGCAGACGGCGGGACAGGCAACCGTGCGCGCCTGGCAGAACCCCGCAAGGCGCGCGGGCTGCCCAGGGACGCGAACCGGTTTCCAGTCAGGTATAGGCGGGGGCAAACTTCTGTTCCGGGTTGTCCACCAGGGGACCGTTCTCGTTCCAGTAGGGGGAAAGTTTGCGCAGGTGCGCGATGATGGGCGGCACGGCGGCGATGACGCGGTCGATTTCCTCTTCTGTTGTGTCGCGGGAGAGCGAAAAACGGATGGTGCCGTGCGCGGCGGTGTAGGGGATGCCCATGGCGCGCATGACATGCGAGGGTTCGAGCGAGCCGGACGTGCAGGCGGAGCCGGAGCTGGCGGCGATTCCCTGCTTGTTCAGCAAGAGCAGGATGGCCTCGCCCTCGACGTACTCGAAGGCGATGTTGCTGGTGTTCGGTAGCCGCACCGTCGTGTCACCGGTGACGAAGGCATGCGTTACCTGCGTCAGGATGCCTTGTTCGAGCTTGTCCCTGAGACGCCGGATTTCCGTGTTTTCGTAGGCCATGTGTTCACTTGCGAGTTCGGCGGCCTTTCCGAGCGCGACGATGGAGGGAGCGTTTTCCGTGCCGGCGCGGCGGCCGCGTTCCTGGTGTCCGCCACGCAAGAGCGGACGGAAACGGCAGCCGCGCCGCAGGTAGAGGACGCCGATCCCCTTGGGCGCGTGCAGCTTGTGGCCGGAGAGCGAAAGCATGTCGATCTTCGTCCGCTTGAGATCCATCGGCACCTTGCCCACGGCCTGCACGGCATCGGTATGGAACATGATGCCCTTTTCGGCGGCGAGTTCGGCCATGATCTCCACCGGGAAGATCGTGCCGGTTTCGTTGTTCGCCCACATGGCGGAAACAATGGCGACGTTTTCGGTCAAAAGCGCCTTGTAGGCGTCGAGGTCAAGCCGTCCTTTCTTGTCCACCTTGAGCTTGTGGACAACATAGCCTTCCTTTTCCAGCCAGTCGCAGAGGGACAAAATGGCCGGATGCTCGACGGCGGTGGTGATGACCGTATTTTTTTCCGGCTGCGCCCGCAGGGCGGAAAGAATTGCGGTGGAATCGGATTCCGTGCCACAGGAGGTGAAAACGATTTCCGAATCGTGCGCCGCGCCCAGAAGCGCCTGCACTTTCCGGCGCGCCTCCAGGATCGCCTTGCCGACCTGGCTTCCGAAGGCGTGAATGGAAGAGGGATTGCCGAAATGCTCGGTGAAGAAAGGCAGCATGACCGCCACCACGGCGGGATCGATCCGCGTGGTGGCGTTGTTGTCGAGGTAGATGGGGTTCATGGGCAAAATCCTTTGTCTGTTGATTGGGGAAGATCTGTCTGACACCGCGCTTGCCCGTGGCTGAATACGGACAAGACTTGCGAAAATGTCTCGCGCGTTGTTTTCGGCGCGCGGATCGCGCGCTCGATCCGGCGTTTCACGGCAGGGCGGACATCATGCGCCAGCCCTTCGCGGACCGCGCGCAAAAGCCCCGGCCTCTTGTGATTCCTGTGCTTTTCCGCTTCCGGGGAAGGTCTGTCGCTCGCGGAACCAGGGCCGGAGGTGCGCGGCCAGGGCGGCATCCATTGTGGCGACGTGGTTTTCGAACCAGGTCGCCATCTCCCGCGCCACGATCCGGGCAAGACCGGGATTGCCGCGCCGCGCCAGGAAAAGCACGCTTTTCAGGGAAGCGATGACGCGCCGGTGTTCTCCAACGTGGCAATGGATGGGCGGAAAGCCGCTTTCTTTCATCCAGCGGTTTTCCTGCTCGAAATGCGCTTCCGAGTGCGCGATCAGGGCTTCCAGCCGCGAAATGGCGGCATCGTCCGCTACCGTGGACAGGGCGCCCACCAGGTCGACAAACTCCCGGTGCGTGGCATCCATCGCTTCGATTCCAAGCGCGTAGCGGTCTTTCCATTCCATCGAACACGTTCTCCTTCAGGTTTCGCGCACCCTCGCGTGCGCCGGGCCATTTCCGGTCTTTCCCCTCCACGATCCGGATGTTACCGGAGTTTTTCCGGCCTTTCGTTGTCGTTTGGCCTGCCGGGAAAGCCCTGGTTCCCGACGCGGGGCAATTGCCGTTCACGGGGATCAGGAGGCGGATTTGGGCATGTAGGAGACAGGCAGCACTTGCACGAGTTCCCCCAGGGCTTCCACCATTTTCTGCTGGATGCCGCCCAGGGTGGCGGCCTCCATCATGCAACCGGCGCAGGCGCCCTTGAGATTCACGTAGATGTTGCGGCCCTGGACGTCGACGAGCTCCACATCACCGTGGTCACGCGCCAGCATGGGACGGATGGATTCCAGCGTTTCCTCGATCAGCCGGATGCGCTGCACGAGCGTGCGCTTCGGCGCCACGCTGGGTTCGATGGATTTGATCGGTGGCGATACCTCGCCGGGACCGGAACGCTCCGCCTTCACTTTCGCCAGGATTTCCTCGATGCCTTCGTGGCAGGAAGCGCATCCGCCGCCTGCCTTGGTATAGAAAGTGACTTCTTCCACGGTATTCAGGTTGTTGGCCCGCACCACATCCTCGATCAGCACGGCGTCCACCGCGAAGCACTTGCAGACGAGCGCGCCTTCCGCGTGGTCGTCCGACCAGGTTTCGCCGCGATAATTGGCGATCGCCGCGTGCAGGGCCTCGCGGCCCATGACGGAGCAATGCATTTTCTCGGGCGGCAGGCCATCCAGGTAATTGGCGATGTCCTGGTTGGAGATTTGCAGGGCCTCGTCGAGCGTCATGCCCTTGACGATTTCGGTGAGCGCCGAGGATGAGGCGATGGCGGAGCCACAGCCGAAAGTCTGGAAACGCGCGTCCTCGATCACATCCGTTTCGGGATTCACCCTCAGCATGAGCCGCAAGGCGTCGCCACACTGGATGGAACCGACATCGCCGATGCCATTTGCCTCTTCCAGCAACCCGGAATTGCGTGGATTGAAAAAATGTTCACGCACCTTTTCGGAATATTCCCACATGACGTTGCTCCCCTAGATCGAGAACGACTGTCCGCAGGAACATCGAGCGGCGGCGTTGGGGTTGTCGAACTTGAAACCGGTATGGGTGAGACTGTCGATGAAATCGATGCGCACCTCGTCAATCATCGGCAGGGTGAATGGATCGATGAAGAGCCGGATGCCGTCCACTTCGATTTCCGTGTCGTCTTCCGACTTTTCGGCTTCCAGGCGCATGCCGTATTGAAACCCGGAGCATCCGCCGCCGGACACCATGAGGCGCAGACCGGCGACGGGTGTCTCCGAACCGCGCATGAAGCGGCCAATGGCTTTGATCGCATTGGGCGTAAGGTGGATCATGATTGTATTCTCCGTATGTCAGGGCAGGGGTGATCCATGTCCAGCAAACAGCGTGCCAAATGATGGATTCAATAAAAAACAATTACTTGGCTCCATCTTTTTCTCTCTTTTGTCGCAAACGTGACAAGCGTGGTGGTGGCAGGAGACAAAATGGAGCATGGCATGTTGCGTCGCGGGGATGATTTCCCGCCATGTCCCTTCGGCGCGGGCTTCAGGATTGGCGCGCCTTGTTGTCATCTGGCCGCCGTCCCCGGATTGATTCCTGGCATGTTGCCGGATTTCCGTTTTCTGGCATCTCGTTTGCTTGGGGAAAGACAAGATTCGATCCGGGCGCGTTTTCCATGCCAGACATCACCATCAACGACACCACGCTGCGCGACGGCGAACAATCCGCCGGCGTGGCTTTTTCCCTGGAGGAAAAACTCGCCATTGCCCGGCGCCTGGACGCCATTGGCGTGCCGGAAATGGAGGTTGGCATTCCCGCCATGGGGCCGGAAGAGCAGGAGAGCATCCGCGCCGTCGCCAGTCTGGGATTGAGGGCCGAACTCATGGTTTGGTGCCGCATGCGCGCCGAGGACTTGTCCGCCGCCGCCAGCCTGGGCGTCCGGAGGGTGGATATTTCCGTGCCGGCTTCCGACCAGCATCTTGCCCACAAGCTGAAAAAGAACCGGGACTGGCTTCTCGCCGCGCTGCCGCGCCATATTGCCAGGGCGCGCGATCTGGGGCTGGAGGCATGCATCGGCTGCGAGGATGCCTCCCGCGCCGACCCCGATTTCCTGCTAGCCATCGCCGAAACGGCGGCCAGGGCGGGCGCGACGCGGTTGCGCTATGCCGATACCCTGGGGCTGATGGAGCCTTTTCGCCTGCACGCGGTCATTGCCCGGCTCGTCAAGGCTTCGGACCTGGCGATCGAAATGCACGCGCACGACGACCTGGGCCTGGCGACGGCCAATACCCTGGCCGCCATTCGCGCCGGGGCCAGCCATGTGAACACGACGGTCAACGGCCTGGGCGAGCGGGCCGGCAACGCTCCGCTCGAGGAAGTGGTGCTGGGTGTGGAAAAACTCTACGGCAGCAAGACCGGCGTCAATCTGAAAGGCTTTCCGGCCCTGTCGGCAATTGTCGCCCACGCCTCGGGCCGCCCCGTGCCGTGGCAAAAAAGCATCGTCGGCGATGGCGCGTTTACGCACGAGGCGGGTATCCATGTCGATGGCCTCCTGAAAGACCCGAGAAACTACCAGGGTTTCGATCCGGAAGAAGTCGGACGCCATCACCGCATCGTGCTGGGCAAGCATTCCGGACACCACGCCGTGCTGGCCGTGTATGCCGAAATGGGCATCCTGCTTGATATGGACATGGCGAAAAAACTGGTGGAAGCCGTGCGCGCTTTCGTTGTTACGGCCAAGCGTCCACCGGAAAGAGAGGATCTCCTGGGATTCCTGTCATGTCGCGGTGGCGTGCCGGGAGGGCTGGTGGACTGACGCTTGCGCCCAGCGTCCGACTGCCTCGTCGTAGGAAAACCGCAGCGGTTGCGCCTTGGTGCGGCGGCGGTTAATCATGCGCACGGAAAAGGCTTCCATCCATTTCCAGTAGGCGCGGCGGCAGTCGGTTGGAAAATCGCTCGCGGCCAGCGCGCCGAAGAGTTTTTCCAGCCAGATTTCGCGGGCGCGCTCGTCGATCTCGAAGGGAAAATGTCGGGTTCGCATGCAGACATCCGGGCCTTCGGCTTCGCTGTAGGCCGTCGGGCCGCCGCAGGATTCGACAACGAAATCGGCAATTTTCTCGACCCTTTCGAGAAAGATCGTGTCGTCCCTGGCGAAAAGATGACCAATTTCCGCATCTTCCCTGAGCCGCGTGTGATGGTCGCGCACAAGCGTTCGCAAGCCTTTTTCGCCTACCGTCGCCAGGAGCGTGGCGGGCGGGAAGGGGGTTTCCGGATACTCCAGGTCGTGTCCGGCGGGTACGAGCACATCGGGCGCGAAGCGCCCTGAACGGCGGCAGGCGCACTGATGACCGGGTGGATGATGATGAGACGCAGACTGGCACATGGCAAAATTCCTTGCGGGTTCAGGTTGAAAGAGGAGGTTCCGGCGGATTTGCTCACCGGTCACGGTCGCGCAAGGGAACCGGCGATTCCCCACGCCTGGACGCGGTGCTTGATCCACGCCTGCTGGCGTTTTTTCCGGCGCGCTTCGGTGAGGCGGGCGATGATATGCGGTTTGCTTTCGGAAAAACTCAGGTTCCGGGCGGGATGGATTTGTTCGCAGAAGACGAGATGCAGCCCAACCGGGGATTCCAGCGGCGCGGAAAGTTCGCCCTCGGCAAGCGCGAAGGCATGCGCTTCCAGTTCCGGATAAAGCTGGCCGGGCCCGACCGTGCCGATCACGCCTTCCTCCAGCGCTGTGGGACAGTGCGAGTGCCTCAGGGCGGCGGCGGCAAATTCATGGCTGTCCCGGATGTCGCTTCGCAGGGTCGTGAGCAACCGCATGCCCTCTTCTTTTTGCGCGTCGTTCCGGAAAGTGACGAGGATGTGCCTGAGGCGGCGCGTTTCTGGCCGGGTGAATGCCTGTGGATGCCGATGGTAATAGGTTTCCGCCTCGGTTTCGGAGATTTCCGGAATTTTCGCGGCGACGCCTTCCAGTACCGCCTCGACGATGAGATCGCGGGCAATGGCGATTTCCAGCGCCGCTTCATCAAGGCCGTTCGCGCGCATGTCGGACAGGAATTCCGCGTGATCTGGATAGCGACCGCGGATTTCCGTGAGCCGGGCGGCGCGCGAGGCTTCGGGGACAGCCACCCGTGAGGCTTCGGGACTGGTGAGAATGGCGGCCTCGATGTGTGCCTGCCGCGCGGTGACCTGCGCGAGCTGCTCGGATTCCTGCCGGGAGAGCGCGTGCGGCGGTTTCCTGAAAAACTCCAGCGCCACCTTGAGCCGAAGGTAGGGATTGCCCGGGTCGGGAGAGACTTCGTCCAGATTCGCCTTCATGGCGCTCATGCCGGTTCTCCGGCAATACTGGACACCGGCGCGCCGCTCTCCAGCATGTTTTCGGGAACCAGCAATACCCGGCCCGGCAGGGTTTCGAAATGGACATGATAAGCAGCGGGACAACCGGGATGGTCGCGCACCACCCGGATGATTTCTCCGGCATCGCCCGGCTGGACGCGCGCCACGCCATCGACCTTCAGGATGCCGCAGCTCTTGACTTTGTCACGGAACTCGAAGCAACTGGGTGTCCATGTCTCGTCGATGCCGATCAACTCTTCCTCGCGGCAACCGACCACGCAATTCCCGGCGTAGAACCAGACGGAATAGATGACCTGGTCTTGCAGGAAAGTGCCGACATCCCGCACGACGCCGATGCTGCCGCGCCGCACGAGCAGATCGCCCATCGCCGCGCCGGGATAGGTGCCGTCATCCCGGACGTTCCTGATGACGCGCACCTCGTCGTCGATCCGCCAGCGCGACCGTAGCGCCATGTCCATTGCCCGCCCCATCCTTTCAGCGAAAGACCTTCTCCAGCGGCACGAAGGAAGTCATGCCGCCTTCCGGATCGGGAGTGTTGCGAAACACGGCAAACACCCTTTCGGCGCGCGCGTCGGAATGTACGAAATCCGCATACGCCCGCGCGAGCCACTTCCTGTAGAGGGCGACACGCGCCTCGTCTTCCTCCGGCATGTCTTTGGCGTGGCGTTCCAGATAGTCGTGAAAACGTTGCAGGATGTGCAGACGATTCACATGCACAACCCCTGCCTGGTACGGCACGCCGAAATATTCGAGGAAATCCTCGGCGGAAACGAGTTCCCGCAAGGCTTCATCCAGGGTAG
Source organism: Zoogloeaceae bacterium (assembly GCA_031276915.1). Classification (GTDB taxonomy): domain Bacteria; phylum Pseudomonadota; class Gammaproteobacteria; order Burkholderiales; family Rhodocyclaceae; genus Azovibrio. Next base: position 1,013 of record JAISME010000014.1, on the reverse strand, counting down.
GTTCAGTATCCATGCCAGCATTCCGGATCGTTTGGGATACGGCGCTTCAAGCAAAAATCGCGCCTTTGCGCAACCCGCTGTTTTTCAAGGAAAGGGAATCCGGTTTGTCGTAAACGCGACAAGGCAGAAGACGGGAAATGTACTGGATGTACTGGAGGCTACTCCCCAAGCCCCAGCCGCCGGGCCAGGCGGTTGAGGTTGGCGCGATCGATGCCCAGTTCGCGGGCGGCGGCGGCGCGGTTGCCCTGGTGACGCGCAAGGCTCGCGGCGAGCATCTGGCGTTGCAGGGCATCCATGGCGGGACGCAGCGGGCCGTGGGGCAGCGGGGCGCTGTCCGGCGGAGGCTTGGACGTTTCTACACCCGGATTCCTGAATCCCGCTCCCTGTTCAAGACCCAGATGCTCCGCTTCCAGTGTGAGGATGCGCAGGTGCGTGGGGCTGGCCGCCAGGGCGCGGAGCGCGGCGCGTCCGATCAGGTGCTCCAGTTCGCGGACATTGCCCGGCCAATCGTAACGCAACAAGGCGCGTTGCGCGGCGGGCGCAAGGCAGAGGGCGCGCAGGCCCAGGCGGGGACGGTTCTGTTCCAGGAAGTGCCCGGCCAGCAGCAGGACGTCGCCATCGCGCTCGCGCAACGGCGGCACCCGCAGCGGATAGGCGCTGAGGCGATGGTAGAGGTCGGCGCGAAATCGCCCCGCTTGCACTTCGGCGGCCAGATCGCGGTTGGTGGCGGCGATGAGGCGCACGTCAACCCGGTGTTCGTGGTCAGACCCCAGTCGCTGCAACTGGCCGCTTTGCAGCACGCGCAGCAATTTGGCCTGGATGGCAAGCGGCAATTCGCCCACTTCGTCCAGGAAAAGCGTACCGCCGTCGGCCAGTTCGAACTTGCCGTGCCGCGCGCGCACCGCGCCAGAAAACGCGCCCCGCACATGGCCGAACAATTCGCTTTCCACCAGCGTTTCCGGCAGCGCGGCGCAATTGAGGCTGACCAGCGGTGCCGCGGCGCGTGGCGATTG
>JAISME010000112.1 GCA_031276915.1 Zoogloeaceae bacterium | reverse complement strand
CGCTCGCCAAAATCGTGCGGGAGAAGGAAACGAAGATCGACGTGCAGCCGCCCACGGTCAATGTGCAGGCGCCCGAAGTCAACGTGCAACCCCAAATCGCCATCGCCGCGCCGGACACCAAGGCATTCGGCGAGGCCCTGAAGGAGATGAAGCAGGTCTACGACAACATCCTGATGCCGCTCGTCGTCGCCAGCTACCGCAAGATGAAAATGGACCACAGCATCTGGGAAGACATGAAGCGCGTAAACGACATCCTCAAGAAGATGGACCTGCTGCTCGCGGCGGAAAGTGTGCGCGAGACGGTGAAGAAGAAAGGCGGAAACGCGGGAGAGAAAATGAAAAATTGATTATGGTTTGCTTTAACTTGTCATGTTATCCATGCTGAACCTGCAGGAGATCAAAGAGTGGGAGTAGAGCACTACGTTTCTGACATCAAAGAATGTGAAGATATGGAAACAGTACGTGCTTTGCTTATTCGCGGAAAACGCGAGTTAACCGTACCGGATTTCCTGAAACTTATCGACACCATATTTCACTGGATGACGACAAAACAAAACCAGCCCCTGGTCGAGAATATGTTGCTTGTATTGGCTGAGTTCCATCCTTTGGGAAAAAATGTTCGCCGAAACGAAATAAATCGCATCAGAAAATATCGTTCAGAGGAGTGGACTCTGGCGGAAAAGGAAAGACTCGCGCGTGAGGAAAGCGAGCGCAGGCGAAAGGAAGCAGAAGCGCGAAAGCAGGCAATGCTTGTCGAAATCGACCGGATATTGGAGCACGATTTCCTTTCGGCGGATGGATTCTTCAGGACGCTTCCGCCAGGTGTTATTTCCGGTGAAGAGTTCCAATCCAGAAAGGTGGAATTCATCCGCCACTGGTTCGCCGACCAATTCGCGGGATTGGGCGATGGGAAGAAAGTCCTTCCCGACTCCGGGCAACTCGCAACAATTACCGCCGTCAACGGACATGCGCAGGTCATTGCGCGCGCCGGGAGTGGAAAGACCGCGACCCTCGTCAATCGCGCATTTTTTCTTTTGCGACACTGCCATGTTGATCCGGACCATATAATGATGCTGGCTTTCAACAGGAAGGCCGCGACCGAAATCGCGCGGCGTTTGTGCGGACTCTTGCACCAGGACGCGGAAGGGAAAATATCCCGAACGTTTGAAAAGGGAAAGCAGACAGCCTCCCCCGTGAAGAATAAAAGAGAGATTGAAGAAGCGGCGATTTACGAGGTGGCGAAAAACCTGGAAATCGGACTGCCGCATGTCATGACATTTCATGCGCTTGCCTATGCTGTCGTACTTCCAAGGGAAGAAATCCTGTATGATGAAGAAAAGGCAAATTCATCAAAGCAGAGTCGTGTACTACAAACCTTGATTGATGAGACACTGCGTCGATCAAGGGATGATTACCAACGTATCAAGTGTCTGATGCTGGCACATTTCAGGGAGGATTGGGAGCATATTCTGGATGGGCATTATGCGGATAGCCAGGAAGAACTTCTGCGTTATCGCCGTAATTTGTCTTCCCTGAGTCTTGGCGGTGATCCGGTCAAGTCTGGCGGTGAAAAGCGGATTGCCGATTTTCTGTTTGAACATGGTGGTCTGCACCCAAAAGGTCATGAAGGCCATACCGCCGCCTTCACGTACCGCCATGAATATCCATTTGAAATGGATGGCCGCCCATACCGTCCGGATTTCACCGTGTTTTTCCCGAAAAAACAGGAAAAGAAAACAGGTATTGTCATCGAATATTTTGGTATGGCTGGCGATCCGGATTACGATGCGGATGCGGAAAAGAAACGCGAATACTGGAGAAACCGCAAGGACTACATCTTCATCGAGTTATCCAGGAAAGATATTGCCTCCGGCGGTTTCCGGGAGAAACTGAAGGATGTGCTGCGGAAATATCATTTGCCCTGTGAACGCCTCGGCGAGGAAGAAATCTGGGAACGGATCAAGGATCGCGCGATCGGTCGTTACACCAGGGCAACGGTTAATTTCATTGGCCGCTGCCGACAGCAGGCGCTTTCTCCCGATGAATTGAAAGAAAAGATACAGGCGCATCATGTGCTGTCCGATGTGGAAGCGCAGTTCCTGGAGTTGGCGCGAGAATTCTACGCAGCTTATCTTGAGCGTTTGCAAAGGGACGGGCAGGAAGATTTCTGTGGCCTCATGCTGCGCGCCGCTGAAAATGTCAATGGTGGCAATACCCGCTTCCGCAGACGTGCCCGGGATGGTGATTTGAAAGATTTGCGTTATCTCTGTATCGATGAATTCCAGGATTTTTCGGAACTGTTTTATCGTTTGTTTACCGCGATACGAAAACAGGCGCCGAATCTCGCCCTTTTCTGTGTCGGAGATGACTGGCAGGCGATCAATGGCTTTGCCGGTTCCGATCTGCGTTTTTTCCGGGAATTCCGTCAATATTTTGGCGATTTCCAACGGTTTGCGCTTACGGTGAATTATCGCTCGGCGTCCGGTATCGTCGAGACTGGCAATGCGCTGATGATCGGCCAGGGGAAAGAGGCGAGCGCATGCGATACTGGCGATCCAGGCATTGCGAGACTTGCGGACGCCAGGGATTTCGATCCATGTTTCTCGGAAAGGGAAAGTGACTGTTACAAAAAATACGACCGGCAGACCATGATGGTGACGCGTATCGTACACAAGGCGCTGCAAGACAAACTTCCGGTGGTGCTTCTCAATCGGACAAACCGGGACGATTATCTTGAGCGAGTGCGTGACCTGTTTCCTGAAAATCAGCGGAAATGGATCAGTTTTTCGACAGCGCATGGCTACAAGGGGCTGGAAAAACCTGTTGTCATCATACTGGACGCACTCGCCAGGCGCTACCCGCTGATTCATCCTGATTGGGTTTTCATGCGTGTGCTGGGTGACAGCCTGGAAAAGATCGACGCGGAAGAACGACGTTTGTTTTACGTGGCCTTGACCCGGGCAAGGGAGCGACTTTTCGTTTTGACCGACAAGTCGCAGCGCTCGCATTTCCTGGAGAAATTGCCACTTCAGGCAATCAACTGGGAAGAATACCCTCCCCCGGAAATCATCGAACGCCATGTCCAGATGCAGGTGAAGAATCTGGTCAATACCCCCAGGGACAGCGGTACGTATGCCATACACGCATCCCTGAAAACGGACTACAACTGGGATGGACAGAACAGGTTCTGGTGGAGGAATTTTCCTTCCGGAAATTGTTTGCAAGCCTTGACGGAGCGGCGTCTCCCCGATTTCCTGCAAGATGAAACATGGCTCAGGCAGGCCGCCCATGTGGAAATCCGGTTTCTGGATGACGAAAAACAAGTGCTTGCGCGTTTCCAGATAGACGAGGCTGGATCCGTACCCGTCCCGTATGACCAGGGGCAATGAACGGGGTTCGATGCAAACCCCGCGCGCGGCCGCGTTTTCCCGTGACGTTCTATGGATATGAGATTTAATTCTTTGGAATTCCGCGGAACCCTGCTAGCTTGTCGGACGGGTCTTGCGAATGGCGCGCGGATGGCAAATCCGCGGGCTTGACCATTCATGGGGGGAATTGGCTGTTCGCGGGACCCGCGAAACGGGAGCGTGGCAGAGTGGTTGAATGCGCCGGGCTTTGTCAAGAAAAGTCGGGTAGTGGCTTTTTGCCATTCGCAGGTTCGAATCCTGCCGCTCCCTCTTCCCCATGTCGATGTCCCTGGCGCTGTCTTGCCTGCCCAAATGGCCTGTCCTGGCGCGATTTTGTCCTTTCCGTAAACCCGTTGTTCCATGCGGCATATGCCGGAAGCGGGGTGGCGAAAAGAGGAAACATCTGGGCTAGAATACGGACATTCCTCGCGAATGTCTGTTCATGCGTTCCATCAAAAAACCCTTTGTCCCCATCAAAAGTCTCATCAAGACCCTGCCTGTCGATATATTGCGCGTTGGCATGTTTGTCGTGGAGCTGGACCGTCCCTGGTTGGGAACACCGTTTCCCCTGCAGGGTGTCCTGCTCAGCAACCAGGGCCAGATCGATCTCCTGGCTTCCCTGTGCAAGACCGTGCAGGTGGATATCATGCTTTCCGTGGGTGACTGTTATGAAGCGCTGCTGGGTGACGAAGACGACATTCGCGCCCGGCAGCGCCGGTTGCCTTTCGTGGAGGTCGTGCGCCGCATTCGTTCCGGCCTTGTCGCCGGGCCGGCGCAGCCACCGAAGGTGCATCCGCGCACCCAGTGCAGCGCGCTGGAAGAGGAAATCCTCTATTCGCACGCTTTCTTCACGGAATTGCGCGCCTGCCTGCGTCGCCTGGTCGAACCACTGCAAAAGGGCGAGCCGTTCGATCTCGCGCCCATCGAGGAGCAACTGGGCAATCTCTCGTTCAGCATCAGTCGCAATTCCGAGGCGATCCTGTGGCTCAATCGCCTGCAACTGACGGATGGCTACACCTACGCGCACGCCGTGGATGTCGCCGTGCATCTCATGGTTTTCGCGCGTTTCCTGGGCTTGCCGCAGAAGGATGTCGAGCGTCTGGGCATGGTGGGCCTGATGCAGGACATCGGCAAGGTCAAGCTGCCGCCGGCACTGCTTTGCAAAACGGAGAAACTCACGGAGGAGGAATGCACGCTCCTGTGTTCGCATGTGGAGAATTCCCTGGAGATTCTCTCGCGGCAACCGGGGTTCGACGCCATCATGCTGGAGACGGTAGCGCGCCACCATGAGCGGATCGACGGCAGCGGCTATCCGCGCAGCCTGGAGGGCGACACCCTCGACCTGTTTGCCGAACTCGCCGGATTCATCGACACCTATTGCGCCATCATCCGGCAGCGTCCCTATGCGTTAACCCTGTCCACCCAGAAGGCCATCGCCGCTCTGGTGCGGATGCGGGGAGGCAAGTTCCGGGAGTCGATTGTCGACCAGTTCATCCAGTGCATGGGAATCTACCCGATCGGCTCCCTGGTGGAGCTCAATACGGGCGAGGTCGGCGTGGTCATCCAGCAGAACCAGGTGCGTCGCCTGTGCCCGCGCGTGCTCATCCTGCTCAATGCGGACAAGTCCGTGGAGCGGCATCCGCGCAGCATCGACCTGCTCATGGAGCCGCTCACGCCAACCGGCGGCCAGTACCGCATCGTCTGCGCCTTGCCGGAAGACGCCTACGGCATTGACCCACAGGACTTCTACATTGCCTGACCTGCCTGAACGCGATCCGGAACCCGGGTTTTCCCACATTCGCCAGGCGATCGTCGACCTTGCCGCCTTGCAAAGGAAGGCGCCATCCGGCTGTCACGGCCTGGTGATCGTCACCCTGCCGGCGAACGCCGGCCTGCTGCGCCTTTCCGCCGAATACGCCGAGACACTGCACAGGGACATCGCGTGGCGACTGGCGGGCGTCCTGCGCGCGCGGGACCAGCTCTACACCCTTTCCCCCTGGGAATGGCTGGCGATCCTGCCGAGCCTTCCCAGTCCGGCGGCGGTTTCGCTCGCCATGCTCAAGATGCACCGGGTATTCCTGCAATCGGCGGCGCAGTGTCCGCACAGGGACCCGGATTTCCAGATCGCCTGTGGCGCCGCCGCCTGTCCCGAGCATGGCGACGACCCGCAACACCTCATCCAGTCTGCCCGCATCGCGGCCCTGAACGCCAGCGCGGCAAACGACTGGTCGGCGCTCTACCACTTCGACATGGAACAGCGCAGCGTGCACCGCGCGCGGTTGATCCGGCAATTGCAGGAAGCCCTGCAAAAAAACGAGTTGCAACTCTTTTTGCAGCCCCAGATCGATCTTGCCGACCAGCGCTGCCGGCACGCGGAGGCCCTGTTGCGCTGGCGACAGCCCGGAGACGGATGGACAAACCCGGCGCGGATCGTCGAACTCCTGGAGGAAGCGGGCCTGCGGCCGCATTTCAACCGCTGGCTGTTCCAGCAGGCGGCGCTCTGCCTGGCGCGGTTTGCCGATGTGGATCGGTCTTTCGGTCTTTCCATCAACCTCACCGCCAACGACCTCCTGGATCCGGAAGTGCCCGACCTGATCGGGCAGGCGCTTGCGACCTGGCGGGTGTCGCCGGAACGGCTGACGCTGGAAATCACGGAAACAGCCGCCGTGCGGGAAGCGCGGGAAGTCGAGAATGTGCTGCTCCGCCTGCGCGGCCTCGGCATCCGGCTTTCCATCGACGATTTCGGCACCGGTCACGCCAACATGTCCTACCTGCAACGCATGCCGGTCCAGGAGATCAAGGTGGACAAGAGCTTCATCGCGTCCGATACGCCGCGCAACCGGGAGATTGCCCGCTCCATCATGGAACTCGCGCACAAACTGGGGTTGGAAGTGGTCGCCGAAGGGGTGGAAACGCCGGAAATCCTGGATTTCCTGCGGGAACTCGCCTGCGAGCGCCTGCAAGGGTTCCTGTACAGCCCGGCCCTGCCGCTGGAAGAGTTCCTCTCCTGGCGGCGGGAATTCCACGCCTCAGAACGGGCGGACGCCGCGTGACAGGTAATCGAGCGCGATACCGGCGAAAATCGCTGCGCCGATCGCGTTGTTGCCGAAAAACGCCCGGAAACAGTCCGGCCCTTCGCGGCGGCGGATCAGGCGATAGTGGTGGCAGGCCAGTCCGCAGGCGGCCAGGATGCCCGCCAGGAAAGGCAATCCCATTCCCGAACGTGCCCCGCCCCAGGCAATGAGCAGGAAAGCCAGCGCGTAGCAGGCCATGACCGCCACCACGTCGTATTCGCCGAAAGTGATTGCCGAAGTCCGGATGCCGATCCTGAGATCGTCGGGCCGGTCGACCATCGCGTATTCCGTGTCGTAGGCGATGGACCAGAACATGTTGCCGACGAGCAGGATCCAGCCTTCGACGGGAACGTATCCCCGATGCGCGGCATAGGCCATCGGGATGGCCAGTCCGAAGGAAACGCCCAGGTACGCTTGCGGAATGGGAAGAAAGCGTTTGGCGAAAGGATAGGTCAGCGCCAGGAAGGCGGCGACGACCGTCAGCCGGAGCAGGCAGGGCGTCATGACCTGCCAGACCAGGAGGAGCGCGGCCACGCCCAGGACGACTGCCAGCCCCAGCGCCTCCCAGGGCGCGATGCGCCGCGCGGCCAGGGGACGATCGCGGGTGCGGGCGACATGCGGATCGAAATCCCGGTCGGCGTAATCGTTGATGACGCACCCCAGGGAATGCATCAGCACCGCGCCCAGCATGAACACCCAGGCCACGAACCAGTCGGGTTTGCCATCGCTGGAAAGCCACACGGCCCACATCGTCGGCCAGAACAGGAGCAGCGTGCCGATGGGCCAGTCCAGGCGCATCAGACGCTCGTAGTCATCCAGACGGGATTTGACGGTTCGCCAGTTCATGGAAAAGGATTGTATATCAGGTCCCGCGGGTCCCACGAACGGCGTTCCTTGCTCGATACCGCCACGCGGCGACAACACGGGAGATGCTGGAGAAGATCGGCTCTGGCAATGCGCTGCGCGAATTCCCGGGGCAAGCGCAGCAGGGACACGAGGCCGAAGCCGAAGTGCCAAAGTCGTACCGCCGCATGGCGCGCCGCGGCGAGCGACGCCGCGATGCCCAGTTACCGGAGCCTGTTGTCCCGGTACATCACCGGCAGGCGCAACCAGACCGCGCGGACCGGCGCGCGTCTACTTGGCGAGATGGCACGACATCATTGTTCCCCACCTGGCGTCAAATTCTTCTTGCGACAAACCGGGAATTTCCTCTGCCTTTTGCATTTGCTTGCGTATAAACCGCGCGAAGCCGAGACATTTTTCATTGATGTATTCCTCGGTGTGGAGTGATTTGCTATTGTAATAACCGGCTACAAACCTGCCGGCAAACCGCCTGAAACAAGCCATCCTGTCGGGCGGGAATCTGCCGGTGGCCTCAAGTTGATCCAAATGGGCCCTATGTACGTGATAATAGCTTCTGCATTCTGGAGACATATCGAGATAATCAGTGCCAGAAGAGGGAGGGGGAGAGCAACAAGCGCTTGACAGGCCGCACAGGACCAGGACGGGGACCAAACGCTTGTTCTTCATGGTGCTTTCCTTGGTTGGAAAGTTATTTCCTGAGTCCCATCAAGGCCAGTTCGATGGCCGATCTCCAGTTTGCGGCAGCCGTCACAACGCAGACATTGTATTGCATGTTTCCTCTCAGAGCGGCAATCCAGTCACCGACATTTATGCCATTTATAAGTGCATTTGCCAAAATGTCCCCCCACGACCCTGAGTCGTAGAATAGGCTGAATGTTGCGTCGATAGCGACAAAAGCTTGAGAACAGTCTCTGATGGAATTCAGCACTTGACCCATCAGATCGACGACTTCACCGCTGATGTTGTTGATACTGTTGTTCGGCATGTTCGGCCAAATCGCGGCGATGGCCGCAACGTATTGGGCTTTTTGTTCATTTGTGCACATGGTCTTCCTCCGAGGTTCTGTGAGAGCAAACAAAATGCTCTAGACGTTAAAAAATACGACAAACAACCATGCACCGTCAACGTATGTCTATATGGGGCCAAAACAAGAAGCGCATCGTCGAGGCAGGGTGACTTGTTCGTGATGGCCTGGTTGATGGAGGAATCCTGCGTAAGAGCGCGGGGTATCCGGATCACATCCAGTCCAGTACTCCGGCCCTGCGTTCGTCTCCCAGGGTGGACATCGGTCCATGCCCGGAAATGAAGGCAACATCATCGCCCAGCGGGAAAAGCGTTTCCCGGATGGAGCGCGCGAGCGCGGCGCTGTCGCCCTGGGGGAAATCGGTACGGCCAACGGCGCCCTTGAACAGGACATCGCCCACATGCAGCAGTTTTTCTTCCGGATGGTGGAACACGACATGGCCGGGCGTGTGTCCGGGACAATGCAGCACCCGCAGCCGCTCTTCCCCGAACGTCACCGTATCGCCATGTTGCAGCCAGCGGTCTGGCTCGAAGACACGGGTTTCGGCAAAACCGAACAACCGGCCTTGCGTTGCCAGACCCTCGATCCAGAAACGGTCCGCCACGTGCGGTCCGGCAATGGGCGCGGAACATGCCTCGGCAAGATCGGCGACACCGCCAACGTGGTCGATGTGGCCGTGTGTGACCAGGATGACCGCGAGGGTCAGGTGTTCACGCGCCAGGACTTCCAGGATGCGCGGGACTTCCCCGCCGGGATCGACCACCGCCGCCTGGCGGGTGGTCTCGCACCAGAACACGGTGCAATTCTGCGCAAGATGCGTGACGGGAAGAACAAAATGGCGCATGGGGAAATTCCGGGATGTTCTCGATGGGGAAGCCGTGATTATAGAGCGGGATGAATCCGGCGGTTCGCCCGGCTCCGGCGATCCGGACATCCGAACGGCGGGAATCGCCATGCCGCTTCCCGCCGCGCCATCCGCGCGGCATCCTGATACACTGTTTCCCTGGGAATGTTTTTTCGGTCCGGAGAATCCACATGTTTGACACCAAGGCTTTTGAAGAGATCGGCAACAGGATCGGCGCCCTGATCGCCGCGAGTCCGGCGCGGGACGTGGAAAAAAACGTGCGCGCGCTCATGAGTGACCTCTTCACCCGCATGGACCTTGTAACCCGGGAAGAATTCGACATCCAGGCGCGTCTGCTTGCCGCCGCGCGCGAAAGACTGGCGGCGCTGGAAACGCGGGTCGCCGAACTGGAAAAGGCCGCGACGCCGTAACCCGCGAAAGCCCCGTCAGGATGTCCGGCATGGAAGACGGTACCGCATGACCCTCGCCAGTCTCTGGTGCCGCGGCGCGGAAGGGCTGTCGGCCCCGCGCGTGCGGGTGGAGGCGCATCTCGCGCCGGGGCTGCCGGCCTTCGCCCTCGTGGGGCTGCCCGACGCGGAGGTCCGCGAAGCCCGCGACCGGGTGCGGGCCGCCATCGTCAATTCCGGATTCGAATTCCCGCAGCGGCGCATCACCGTCAACCTCGCGCCCGCCGATCTGCCCAAGGAATCCGGACGTTACGACCTGCCCATTGCCCTGGGTGTCCTTGCCGCGTCCGGACAGCTTCCCGCGCAGGCTTTCGAGCACTACGAATTCGCTGGCGAGTTGTCCCTTTCCGGCGCATTGCAGCCGATTCGCGGCGCCTTCGCCATGATGCTGGCCGCCACGGCGGATGGGGCTGCGCGTTTTGTCCTGCCCGCGACCAGCGCCGACGAGGCCGCCCTGGTCGGACAGGGCGAGGCGCTCGGCGCGCGCTCCCTGCTGGAAGTGGCCGCATGGCTGAAAGGACAGGGAGAACTGGCGCCCGGACGGCGGGAGGAGACCGTCGCAGGTCCGGCGCGCGCCGTCTACGGCGACCTGGCCGATGTCAAGGGACAGACGCAGGCGCGGCGGGTACTGGAAATCGCGGCGGCGGGCGGGCATTCGCTTCTCATGTTCGGTCCGCCGGGAAGCGGCAAATCCATGCTGGCGGCGCGCCTGCCCGGTTTGCTGCCGCCGCTCGGCAATGAAGCCGCCCGCGCCACCGCCGCCGTGCAGTCGCTTTCCGGGCGCTTTCATCCGGCGCAATTCCGCCAGCGGCCCTATCGCGCCCCGCACGCCACCACTTCCGCCGTGGCGATGGTGGGAGGCGGCAATCCGCCCCGACCCGGGGAAATCAGCCTGGCGACGGAAGGCGTGCTGTTTCTCGACGAATTCCCGGAATTCGACCGCCGGGTGCTCGAAAGCCTGCGCGAGCCGATGGAGCGCGGGGAAATCCATATCGCCCGCGCGGCCCGGCATGCCACTTTTCCAGCGCGCTTCCAGCTTGTCGCCGCCATGAATCCCTGTCCCTGCGGCTGGCAGGGGCACCCCAATGGACGTTGCCGCTGCACGCCCGACCAGGTGCGTCGCTATCGCAGCCGGATTTCCGGGCCGATTCTCGACCGCATGGATCTCCTGATTGAAGTGCCGGCGCTGCCGGTCGAGGCGATGACGAAAACGGGCGGCGGCGAATCCTCGGCGACGGTGCGCGCCCGTGTCGCCGCCGCCCTGGAACGGCAGGCGGCGCGCCAGGGAAAACCCAATGCCCGCCTTGACGCCGCGGGCGTGGACCACCATGCCCTTGCCGGACCCGAAGCCCTGCTGCTTTTGCGGCAGGCGGCGGAAAAGCTTTCCCTTTCCGCCCGTTCCTGGCACAGGGTGCTGAAGGTGGCCCGCACCATCGCGGATCTGGCGGAAAGCGCGGCAATCGAAAAGGCGCATGTCGCCGAAGCGTTACAATACCGCCGCCCTTTCATCGACGCTTGATCGACAGGCGAAAAATCAACGGCGCGCCGCGCGCCGGAAGGAATTCCAATGACACAGCAAAAGACGGCCGCGCCCACGCTGGCGCTTACCGTCCTGCTCGCCGGCCTTGCCGCCGTCGGGCCGTTTTCCATCGATACCTATCTGCCCGCCTTTCCGGAAATGACCGAATCGTTGCAGACGGATGTCCTCCGGGTCCAGCAGACGCTTTCCATCTATCTCCTGACCTTCGGCCTGATGACGCTCTGGCACGGCGCGCTTTCCGACAGCTTCGGACGCCGCCGCGTCATTCTTGCCGGTGTTGCCGTCTACGCGCTCACCTCCCTGGGCTGCACCCTCGCGCCCAACATCGAGACGCTCTGGGTCATGCGCGGCCTGCAGGGACTTTCCGCCGGAGCGGGCATGGTCGTGAGCCGCGCCATGGTGCGCGACCTCTACGAAGGCCCCACGGCGCAGCGGCTGATGTCCCAGGTCGCCATCATGTTCGCCATCGCGCCCGCCATCGCGCCGATCATTGGCGGCTGGCTGCTTGCCTGGGGACACTGGCGGGCGATCTTCGCCTTCCTGGCGCTTGCCTCCCTCGCGTTGTTCATCGTCTGCCGGAAGATGCTGCCCGAATCTCTGCCGCGGGAAAAGCGCCAGCCATTCGCCCTGAAACCGCTTTTTTCCGGCTACCGGACAGTGATGGGCAACCTGTCCTTCCTGGCGGTTTCCCTAGGGATCGGCATATTCTTCAGCGGATATTTCGTCTACATCCTCTCCGCCCCGATGTTCGTGCGCGAGCATCTGGAGCTTTCCGTCACCCAGTTCTACTGGCTGTTCGTGCCCGGCATGTGCGGCATGGTGGCGGGTTCCTGGCTGTGCGGGCGCGTCGCGGGCCGGTGGAACGACAAACGCGCGCTGTGCGTGGCCTTTGGCGTCATGTTGTTCGCCGCCGCCCTCAATCTCGCCATTTCCCGCTGGTTTGTCTTCGTGCCCTCCGAAACGCGTCTGTTCGCCCCGTTGCCGCTCAGCCAGCATACGTTCTCGCTCCTTGTCGTGGTCCTGCCGCTGGCTTTCTACAACCTGGGCGTCGCGCTTTCCATCCCGATCTGCACCCTGTGGGCGCTGGACCTGTTCCCGGAGGCGCGCCGCGGCACGGCTGCCTCCTGCCAGAGTTTCCTGCAGACGCTTGTCAATACGCTGGTTTCCGCCTTTGTCGTCCACCGCATCTGGCACAGCCGCATGGGCCTTGCCTGGAGCATGATCGTCATGGGCGCGCTGGGCGCCGCCATGGTGCTGGCGAGCGTCTTCTCCGCCAGCCGGCTTCGCGGATGGCAACAGCCATCCTGACTGCCCCGTCTGGCGGTGGCCATGCCATGCGGATTCAGCGGGAACGAGGGAACGGGAACAAGGAAACGGAAACGCGGGAAACCGGATTGCGCTTTCGATTGCGTTTTTTTCGCGGGCGGCGCGAGGATCGCGCGACGCGGACTGCCTGACGATCGATGATTCCAGCATCGCGTGTGTTCCGCGAATGCCCGGGACGGGGGTCGAACCCGTATGCCTTTCGGCTCCGGATTTTAAGTCCGGTATGTCTGCCAGTTCCATCACCCGGGCGAGGGATTGCGCATTCTATCGTTTCGATTCCGGCGTCGCCACACCGAAGCCGCCATGCCATTGCGCGACGGGTTGCCGGCAGGTCCGCGGGGATTTGCCCGGCGGCCATGGAAAAGCCGGATTCCTGGCTTCGGATACATGACATCATACTCTTGCGCGTTCGCAACTTCTGGACTTCCGAACCTGAACGATCTATCATCAATCTCACCCAGCAGGTGCTGGCGCCGCACATTTCCTGACCATTCATGCCATGAACACCATCGAGCAATTCATCGAAAATTTCCTCAATGCCTGTGATTTTGAAGATCCTGTTGAAGCCACCGCCGAGACCGAGCTGCAAAGCCTGCCGCAATGGGATTCGCTTGCCAAGCTTGCCGTGATCGTTCTTTTCGATACCGAGTATGGCAAGACCATTACGGGAGAGGATCTGAAAAACGCTGTTACGGTGGGCGACATCTTTCGTCTGCTGGGTGAATGACATGCCGCTTTCCACATTGACCGGTGTTCGTTTCGCGGGAATGGCAACCTGTGTGCCAAAACGGGTTCTTTCCAATCTCGAAGACTGTCGTCCGCAAATCCGGAGTGAGCGGGCGCGACTGGTGCGCAATATCGGCATCGAATATCGTCGCATTTGCCAGGAATGGCAGTGTTTTTCCGACCTTGCCTTTGTTGCCGCGGAAGCCTTGCTGGAAAGGTTGCAATGGCGACGCGAGGAAATCGAGGCGCTGGTTGTCGTAACCCAGTCTCCCGATTATCCGATTCCGGCCACGGCCATCATCCTGCAGGATCGCCTCAGGCTTTCACACACGACTGTCGCCTTCGATGTGAATCTGGGTTGTTCCGGGTACCCTTTTGGCATCAATATCCTCGGCAGCATGATCGCGGCGGGCGGTGTCAGGAAGGGGTTGTTGCTGGTGGGGGACCGTTGCGCCAGTCTCAACGACCCGATTTTCTCCGACGCGGGCACCGCCACCGCGCTGGAATTCGACCCTGCCGCGCCGCCGATGCGTTTCGACCTCAACAGCGACGGCAGCGGCTACAAGGCGATCATCCTGCCAGCCGGCGGTCATCGCGAGCCAATCAATCTCCATCACCTGATTCCGTACCGCGAAGACGAAAACGACCGTTGGCACTATAAAACGGACCTTCAACTCGATGGGCCGGCGGTATTGGGTTTTTCGACACAGCGTGTGCCGCCTGCCGTGGAAAGGTTGCTCGAATACGCGAACACCGCTAAGGAAGATGTTGATTACTTTGTTTTCCACCAGGCCAACCGCATGATTAACGAAACGATCCGCAAGAAACTCGGCTTGCCGGAAGCAAAGGTTCCCTCCACATTGCGCGACTTCGGCAACACCAGTGGCGCTTCCCTGCCCGTGACCATGACCGCGCGCATCCACACCGAACTTGAGCAGGGAAAGAAACGCCTGTTGCTTTCCGGTTTTGGCATTGGGCTGTCGTGGGGAAGCCTCTTGCTGGAGCTGGAAAACGCCGTGTTTCCAGCGATGATCGAGGCATGAGCACCCCCGATTTTCCCGATGCTTTTACCCTGATTGGCAAAACCATTCTGGTTACTGGCGCGTCTTCAGGCATTGGCGCGGCAACTGCCGCGCTGTGCGCCCGTCTGGGCGCGACGCTCGTCATAAACGGGCGTGATCGGGAGCGCCTGGATTCCACCTTGGCGGGTCTTGTTCCGGCACAGGTTGGGGAACATATTGCCGTGGCTGGCGATCTTGATTTTCCAGAAACCCGAAATGCGCTGCTCGAGGCTTGTCCTGCCTATGACGGAATGGCGTACTGCGCGGGGATTTCCGCGCTGGCTCCTTTCCGGATGCTTTCCGAGAAACATTTGCAGCAGATGTTGTCGGCTGATTTTCTCGCGCCTGTCCTGCTGGCCCAACAATTGTTGTCCAAGCGGCGCTTCAGGCATGGCGCTTCCCTGGTATTCATTTCCACGGTGGGAACACACATCAAGAGTGTGGCGGGCGCAGCGCTTCATGCCGCCAAGGCCGCGCTGGAGGTTGCCGTTTGTACCCTGGCTTTGGAGCATGCCCGGCAAGGTATTCGGGCCAACTGTATTGCCCCGGGTTATACCCAAACGCCGATGCTCGAGAAATTGGCCGTTGTGGGCGGGAATTTGGCTGACTCGATGGCAATGGCGCCTCTGGGCGTCATTCTTCCGGAGGATATTGCCGCCGCAGTCGCTTACCATCTTTCTGACGCGAGTCGCTGGATCACGCGCTCAACCTTGAAAATAGACAGCGGCCTTACGCTGCGCTTTCGTCCATGAACATGTCGCCCATTCTTTCCGAAACGCCGCGGGATGTCGCTCGCGCCTTGTTCGGGCTTTCCGGAAAAACCGTACTGGTCACTGGCGCGTCTTCCGGCATCGGCGCTGCCACGGCATTCGCTTGCGCCAACGCCGGGGCGCGCCTGGTCATATCCGGTCGGGACGTTTCCAGGCTGGACGCCGTTTTCTCGTCCTTGCCCGGCGAGGGACACCGTGTCCTGCCAGCCGATTTGACGGATACCGGCGCGGCACAACAGCTCGCTGCCGATTGCGGAGCATTGGATGGTGTTGTCCATTGCGCGGGAATGCCTGGGCAAATACCAATGAAAGCCGTGAAAGACGCATTCATGCATGACGTCATGAACTGTAACTACCATGCTCCAATCATGCTCACTTGCCGTTTGCTATCCCGGCAAGCCATACGAAAAGGCGGCTCGATTATTTTCCTGTCGTCCATTGCCGCGCTGACAGGTACGGTGGGTGTTGGTCCTTATTCCGCTTCCAAGGCCGCGTTGATTGGTGCTTTGCGTCCACTCGCGCTTGAATGCGTCCGTCGCCATATTCGCGCCAACGCGCTTTGTCCAGGTCTGGTGAAAACGCCGTTTTTGTCACAGGGAATGTGGGAAGACCCCGATTTTTTTGAGGAAAAGAACAAACGCTACCCCTTGGGAATTGGAAAGCCTGAAGATATAGCGTTTGCCTGTGTGTATTTACTGTCCGACGCTGGCGTTCATATCACCGGACAGTTGATCAACATTGATGGGGGAGGAGAGTTTTAGTGCGTCAAAAACTCATCGTCATTGGAGCAGGAGGGCTGGGGCGTATCGTTTATGACACGCTTTTGCATGATGAATCATTGTGCGCGCAATACCAGCTTGCCGGCTTTCTCGACACGCGCGCGGATGTGGCGCTGCCACCTGAACTGGAAGGTTCCATCCTGGGTGATCCGCTGACTTGGCAGACAACGCCGGAAGAAGTATATATTCCAGCGATCGGAAATCCCCTGTGGCGTAGAAATTTGCTTGCGCCGCTGATTCTGCAGGGAGCGCGTTTTTTCAGTTATACCAACAAGGCGACCATCGGTTCCCGCACAAGCGTCGGGGAAGGCGTTTTTTTTACGCCCGGAGCCATCGTCTCTACTGACTGCAAGATCGGCGCGTTCAGCTATATAGATACAGGTATCATCATCGGGCATGATGTCGAAATTGGTGAATATTGCATGATTGGCGCCATGTGTTTTCTGGCGGGGGGTGTCCGGATTGGACATGGGGTCTCCATGCATCCGAGCGTTGCCATTGCAAAAGGCGTGCGGATTGGCGATGGCGCTACTGTCGGCATGGGTTCCGTAGTTCTCAAAGATGTTCCTGCCCATGCCACCGTTTTTGGCAATCCAGCACGAATCATCAGTGTTGATATGTGTTAATATGTGCCGATATGTGTTAGTATGTGCTAGTTAGCAATTGTTTCTATGTATGGAAAGATGCGCCATGCTGCATCATGATTACGTTTCTGTATTCCGCGCCGACAGAGATTCCGTAGTCTTCAGGGATATTCCTGCCCATACCGCTTTTTCCGGTAATTCTACCTGCGTCGTCCGTCATCATAATGTGCCATAACAGGAGATTGGATCATGATTTATCCTTCGTTGCCACCCGCTTGTTACACGGATGAATCCTGGTTTGAGCGAGAGCGCGAAAATCTCTTCGGCAAACACTGGTTGTTTGCCTGTTTGACGCAACAGCTTCGTTCTGAAAACAGCTTTGTTACGCGCACTCTGGGCGGTGTTCCAGTGCTGATCCAGAATCTTGGCGGGGAATTGAAGGCTTTCAGGAACGCCTGCCCGCATCGTGCGGCGGCCTTGCAGATAGAACCATATGGCAATCGGAAAATTATTTGTCCCTATCACGGATGGAGTTTCGATCACGATGGGAAATTGCGTGGAATCCCTTTGGGTACGGGCTATAATTTTTCTGAAGAGGATAAAAGATGCATGGACTTGCAGCCTTACGCACTTGCGACAATCGGAAGTTTTGTTTTTGTTAACCTCTCCGAAACCCCAAAACCGGTTACTGAACAATTCTCAAATGATCTGATATTGCTTCTGGAAGAGCTTTCCCCCTGGATTTCACTGGAAGTGTCTTATACAACCTTTAGCGGAAACTATAACTGGAAACTGAATTTTGAAAATGTTGCCGAAGGGGAGGGGCAGCATGTTCCGTTCGTGCATCAATATTCTCTGGCTCCTGCTTTTAAGGCGGAAGAACTTTCTCCCCCCCCCCCCAGTTATCTTTTTCGATCAGATGGTCCTCTGGCCAATATTTGCATCAACAAAAAACAGATGTGGATGAGTAGCATCAAGCCATGGAAAGAAGAAGAGCTGATTGATGTCAGGGATGTCAGTTATATCAAGCGAACAGCTCTTCCCTATCGACCACGCTGGTATTCGGCTTTGATGGATTCCTGCGATCGTGGCTGGTACTTTGCCTGCCATATTTTCCCGAATGTCAATTTGAGTGTTGTTGCCGGGGAACACATCTTTGTGGAGCAATTTATGCCTCTTGCCCCAGGCCGCACAGAATTTCATTCGTGGGCGCTTTCGGCGCGCCTGAAGAAAGGGGTTCGCCCCATGCCGCACATGCTATGGGCCTATCATCACGGTGAAAAGCATGTAGTTGATGAGGACATCGCTGTGTTTGAGTCTGTGCAAAAGGTATTGGCCGCTCATCCTGAAAACGCTGGTTATCTGGGGGAAAACGAACGCTCCCTGGCTGCTTTTGATCGTTATGTCCTGCAATGTCTGACTGAAAAGGAAACGAAATCATGAATAAGTCCTTGTTGATTGCCGGCCCGGATTCCACCCTGCGCAGCGCGTATGCCCTTGCTTTGGAGGCATGTCCGCAATATCGTATCGAGCAGCTTTTCATTCCGTCGACAGATTATTACCTGTTCGATCTTTCCGGTTTCGGGGCTTTCCCGCCTTCCGAGTGGGACATCTGTATCGCGGTCAATGAATTCTATATCAATGATGTGCGCCGCGCTTTTCATGAGGCTACCGAAAAGCTGGGTTACAGGAGCGTTTCCCTGATTTCCCCGAGAGCCACTGTAGACCAAAGCGTGACGATTGGTGAAAACGCTCTTGTCTTTGCCGGGGCTTTCGTTGGTGCTGGCGGCACCATTGGACATCATGCCGTATTGCGGCCCAATGTCTTTGTCGGCGAGGAAGTGAATATCGGCAATTATGTCACACTGGAAGCCAATGTTTCCATTCGGGAGCTTGTGCGCATCGGCGATTTCACCACGATTTGTGCCAACAGCAGTGTACTGCGCGCTACATCGATCGGCGCGCATTGCTATCTCAATCTGGCCCGTCAATATATGGGAGTGATTCCGGACAGCACCTTTTATTCCCCGATGTTTGAAAATCCGGTGCGCGTCATCAATTCTTTCCTAGAAGAAGAAACTTCATGATTCATCCCCTGTGTCTGCCAACCGAGGTATCCAGATATATTTCGCGCCGGAAGTCTCCTATACAACCGGCTCTTGCAAATACAGTCCAACTCATCAGCATGGAAAATACCGATTTGAAAATTCATTTTTGTAACGCGGTCAATGCCTTTCGGGAAGATCCAGGTTTCGCGTTACCTCCGGTGATTCGGGATTTGTTCGCTCAAAAAGGCCAGAATACAGAAGTCGTTCTGCTTGGCACAACCGATTTTTCCAGGGTGTTCATGCGGGAATTGCGGCAGATGGTGAATGTTGTTGCTGTCGTTGATGATTTCCGTGCGCACAAGGGATTCCAGTTCGAAGAGTTGCCGATCATCACTTCACAAGAATTTGTCGAGCAGCATGGTCATGAATCCGTGATAGCCGTCAATGGGTGCCGATACGATTATTCCCGCCGTTATTTCAAGAATTTGTGCCGACGCCACGGCATTCATGAACTCAATTTTGAACAGGCGGTGCGCCTGGCAGGCATTCATTGCCGCGATTATCGACTGGATGACTGGGGAGATCACATTACTGCCAACGTGGACGCCTATCTTGCTCTCTTGCCAAGACTCGCGGATGATGAATCACGCAGTACATTACTCAGTATCCTGCTGTTCCATTTGACCGGAAACCAGGAATGGCGTCTTCATGTGACACACCCCTATTCAACATTGTATTTTCGCAGTGGGCTGTGGAGTCCCGGCCTGAATGAAAATTTTGTCGATTGTGGCGCTTCGATTGGGGAATCAACAACGGCGCTATTGGATGTCACGAATGGGAATTTCAATAAAATCTGGATGATCGAGCCAGACCGGTTCAATATACAGACTCTGGAACGATTTATATCAAATATCCCCTCCTCCCCCGCAATCAAATTGCATGCCTGCGCGTTGGGAGAAAAGGAAGATGTATTGCCCTTTTGCCATCAGGGAGGACACGGAGGTTGTTTACTACCCATTTCCGAAGCACATGCTCCCGAAAGCCAGGTTTCCGTAATGCCGCTCGACAAGCTGATCGATGATGTTCCAACACTCATCAAGATGGATATTGAAGGCGCGGAACTTGCAGCCCTGAAGGGAGGGCGTGCCCTGATTTCCGAGTATCGCCCCAAACTTTGCGTGTCGGCCTATCATCGACCGGAAGATATTCTGACAATTACCTCCTATGTTAACGGAGTACGCGACGACTACCGGATTGGCCTGCGTCATCATACGGAAGACCGATGGGACACCTGCCTGTATTTCTTTTGATTTTTTTGGAGACATGAATATGAATGATTTTTCTGATTTTGTAAAACTGACATCTGGATCACGCGATGCTCCATTAAGGCTCATTCTTCAGACCATTGAAAAAGCGCAATATATTCACATGTTGACGCCGGGTTTCTCCCTTCCTGGTCAAACGCGAAGAATTTTTCCAATCTGAAGCGCGTCACGTTCATCAAAATGAACGTCGATGGGGCATAAACCGGGGTTTCTGAAGGCGCGTGTCGTCTGATCGCCGAATGCCATCCCGGAATGCGATCACCTGCTGTCACCATGCGGATGATCTGCTCGATATTGTCGGCCAGATTCGAGAAGTCAACCCCGAGTACCACTTGAGGCTTCGCCATCATTTTTTTTACCATCGGGATACAGTCATTCACATGGGTATCCCGCCATAGGAAAGTGGAACATGAACAAACATCTTTTTATCGCCGGTATGGAAAAATGCGGCACAACCGCGTTGGCTTCCTGGTTTGTTAATCAGGGTTTGGCGGAATTTCTTGTGCCGAATATCAAGGAACCATATATTTATGCGCGTACAGATTTCGGCAGTTTTCCCTTGGGCGGGAATTATAAAAAAGATTGGTTATTGGATGCCAGCGTCGGGTATTCAAGGAATCCGGCTGCTATTGCGCGTATGCCGGAACATGACTGCCGGGTGGTGCTGTGCTTTCGAAATCCATGGGAGCGAACCTGGTCCGCTTACAGGATGTATAAACTGGACCCCAAGGAGCTCATTAAGAACGTGATAATGGGGCCAAAATGGAAGAAGTGCCCATTTACTGAAACCGCATTGATGTGCTATCCCGCGAAATCAAGACCTTTCATTGAAAAATATTGCGCGGCGGAGCGAACACGTTTACAAGAGGGTGATTTTCTTTCGCGCTTGTATTATGAGCGGGATTTTTTACACGTGCGTCGAACATACCCGTTTTTCAGTATCTTGCAAGCAAGTTCTTTCCGACTTCCGCTGGGCAATATCCTGGGGAAGTTCGCGCCCCGGGATGTTTTTGTGGTCTCTCTTTCCCGATTGCGGGACGCGACCCTGCGTAACCGCTTTGTCCATGACCTGTTGGGCATGGAAGGGGAATACCCGGAAATTCCGAAAAAATTCGTACTGGAGGGCCGCGATATTGGCGAGGAAAAGCCGGATTTCACGCGCCCGGAATTCGACGGGATGCGTTCGGCGTTTCGTTATGATTTGCAGGAATTCAGGAGCCTGATCGAGCGCGAGGGCATTGCCACCGATTACCTGGATTTCGATGCCCTGCAGCGGAATATCATGTGATGGAGCTGTATCCACAGGATTTCAGCATTACCCGTCAGGACAGGGAGCGTCTCAACGGCCACGCGGGGAAGGTGGTCTGGTTTACCGGCCTGTCCGCGTCCGGGAAGTCTACCCTGGCGAACGCGCTGGAAACGGAATTGCACCGGCGGGGAAAACGCACCTTCCTTCTGGATGGCGACAATATCCGGCAGGGCCTGAACAGTGATTTGGGATTTTCCGAAAGTGACCGCGCCGAGAATATCCGGCGCGTTGCCGAGGTGTCGAAATTGATGTCGGATGCCGGATTGATCGTACTGACAGCATTCATTTCCCCCTTCCGGCGCGATCGCGCGCTGGCGCGGCAGTTGATTTGCGGGGGGGGGGGGCGATTTTGCGAAGTTTATGTCGATACGCCCCTGGAAACCTGCGAGGCGCGCGATCCCAAGGGCCTCTACAAAAAGGCGCGCGCCGGAACACTGCCCGGCATGACCGGCATTCACAGTCCCTACGAAATTCCGGAAAACCCGGATATTGTTGTTCATACCACCCATCAATCCATCGAAATGGCCGTGCGAACGCTGCTGAAAAAACTCTGATCCGGCCCGCCCGCCATTCGCGTGGCGGGCGGGCCCCGCTCCCGCGCGCGGAAGAATCATTTCCACGCTGTTTACGCGCGTACGGATTTCGGAAAATTTCCTCTGGGAGGGAATCATGAGAAAAACTGGCTACTGGATGCCAGCACCGGATATTCGTTGGACCCCCTTGCAATTCATACACCAACGGATATGATATATCCATCATGAAGAAAGCAATCTTCTGTGCCACATCGCTCAAGGACCTGCGGGATTTTCCGGAAGACGCCCGCAAGGAAGCCGGGCATCAGATTGATAATGTCCAGAGAGGCGAAGAGCCGGACGATTGGAAGCCCATGCCGTCGGTTGGTGACGGCGTGCGGGAAATTCGCATCCGCGAGGTTCCTGGCGCTTTCCGGGTGCTCTATGTCGCAAAATTCGATGAACATGTTTATAGTCCTGCACTGTTTTCAAAAGAAAACGCAGAAAACAAACAAGACGGACATTGAGATCGGCAGGAAGCGTTATCGTGATTTGGTAAATTTACTAAAGGAGGTCGCGCCATGAAAACACAAGAATTCGAGAGCGTTTGGGACGCTCTGGAAGACACCCCGGCGGAAGCGGAGAACATGAAAATCCGCTCGCGCATGATGCTGGATTTAAAGCGGCACATCAAGGCGCATAATCTGACGCAAGAGGAAGCGGCGCGGCTTTTCGGCGTGACGCAACCCCGGATTTCCGATCTCATGCGCGGAAAGATCGCCCGTTTCAGCATGGATTCCCTGACCAGCATGGCCGCAACCGCCGGGTTGCGCGTTGATGTCCGCATTCTTTCGGCGGCCTGAGATCGTTACAGGCCGACTCCCGCTCCCGCGCGCGATGAATCATTTTCACACTGCTTCCGGGCGATACAGAAACCGGAATTCCGTTTGCGCGCATCCTCCCGCCTTGACACACAATACCGGAATTGCCTAGAATCATTTCCAGTTTTTCCCTCCGGCACGCATTGAATTCCGCGAGCGCACTTGTCGAGAAACCTGATGAACCATCCCTATTATATTTTCGCGCCGGATTACGTTTCCAATTCCGAAGGAATACGTTCCCTGCACTATCTGTGTGACGCGCTGAATCGGGTGGGGCATGAAGCCTGGGTTTTCTACGCGGACATCCTGAATCCCGATCTGAACACACCGAAACTGACACTGGAAACCTGCGAGAAACACGTGTCGGAAAATCGCGCGGCAATCGGTGTCTACCCGGAAGTTGTCAGCGACAATCTCATGGACACGCCTGTAGCCGTACACTGGATGCTGAACAGGGAAATGACGGTTCGGGGGAATAAAATCAACGCGCGCGAGGAGGATTTGTTTTTCTACTACAGCCCGACCTTTACGCCAAACCGAAAGGAAAAATTCGATTTCCTGTGTACCTTCCCCCGCCTTTTCGATTTTGAATTGTTCAAGCCCGATCCATCGCGCGCAAAGGAAAATCCCCTGCTCTACATCAACCGCATTCCGGAGTCCGAAATAGATTTTTCCGCGCTGCCGCCGGATATTGAATTCCTTTCCAATCGCCGCCCCCTGTCATTGCCCAGGCTTGCCGAAAAACTACAGGGCGCTCCCCTGCTTTACACCTATGAATATACCGGCACCTGCACCCTGGCAATGCTTTGCGGATGCCCTGTCATCGCGCTTCGCCACCCGAATTATCCACAGTACGGATTTACGGAAAAAATCGTCGCCACCTATCCCTTCAAAGCCTACGCATTTTCCGACACGCCGGAAAATGTCGAACAGGCCAGAAAGGCGTTGCCGGGCATCCGGGAAACCCTGCTGGCTTCAGAGCGCGCTTTCCAGAGACAACTGGAGCGCTTCATCCAGAAAACGCAGGCGGCGGCCAACAGCACGACAAGGCGTTCGCATCTTCCGCCGAAATTACGGTTTTTCGCGCTGGAATCAAAAAACGCCCCGTACCTGAAAGAGGCGATGGTGAAAATTTCGGCGTCCAGCACGCCGGAAGCGTGTCTGGAAATGGCGATTTCCGCTTTCGGCGGGCGGGAGTTTGAAAAGGCGATCATGCTGCTGTCGCCATTGCTGGACGAACTTCCGGAAAACCCGTTGCCTCCGGCGTACCTGGCGTTCATCTGTGTCGAACGGGGATTCATTCGGGAAGCGGAGGATTTCATGCGGAAAGCCTCCGGAATCGCTCCACAGCGCGCTGACCTGAAAGCCGCAATGGGCGAGGTGCTGCTGAAATCCGGCCAGCCCACCCGGGCCACGGCGATCCTGCAGGAAGCCGTCTCGTTACAGCCGGATTTGTTCTGGGCCTATCCGGCGCTGGCAAAGGGCTTGCTCTTGACCCACCGGGGCAATGAGGCGGTCTCCCTCCTGCAATCCGCCGCCAGCATACCTTCCCCGGCGCAGGACAATATCCAGAGCGTCCTGCTCGAAATCCTGATCCAGCAGGGCGATCTGGGTGAATTCGCCCGCATGAACGCACGTTTTTCACGCGGATTGGCCGACGATCTGCTGACCGTGCGCGCCCTCGCCCATTTCGAAGCCGATGGCGCGCGCCTGCTGGAAACGCTCGGGGGCGCGCAACAGCAACTGGCCGACGCCTGCGCGGACGACAAGACGGCGGACAACCTCGGGGATGGCGCGCCCGGAATCCCCGCCTCCGCCAGGGCACCGCTGAAAATCGCCTTCCTAGTCGGCGACTTCGCGCGCGAGGAACGCCTGCGGCGATTGCCCGCGCTGTTGCGCGACCTGCCCCCGGAAGATTTCACCACCTTCCTGCTGATCCATGATCCGCAACATGAACGTAACGACTGCGCCAGCCTGTGTGGCCTGCTGGCGGACCAACACTGGCTGGTCCATGAACGAAACGATGCGGATACGCTCGACATCCTCCGGAAAATCGCGCCGGACATCCTGATTGACCTGGAAGCCTACGGCCCGGCGGAACGCCTTGCGGTTTTCCTGAAAGCGGATGCGCCGCGCAAATTCCTCTGGGGCGAAGCGCCCATGCCGCCCCTGTCGCCGGAATGCCAGGTATTGACGGGCGCGCGCCTGGCGAAATCCTCCGTGCTGCCCTGCGTGACGCTCCCCGAAATGGGCGAATACTGCGCCCTGCCGGAACTGCCGATTACCGCGCCACCCACGATTCCCGCCAGCGGGAAGGAGACGGTCTTCGGTGTCCTCACCCCGGCCCGGCGCATCGACCGGGAAGGATGGCGACAATTCGCCGAAGTCCTCAAGGCGCGCCCCGGCAGCCAACTGCTGATTAACCTGGAAGACCTGGGCGAAATCGCGCAAGAATTCATCTGCGGCGTTTTCGCTGGCGCGGGCATCGCCGCCGAACGCCTGCGTTTCGTCCACGCGCATACGGAGGAAAACCTGTGCCGCCTCTGGCAGGAAACGGATATGGGCCTCGCGCCGCCAACGGACGCGGGCGATCTGGCGCTGCCCGCCTGTTTGTGGATGGGGCGTCCCTGTCTTGTCCTGGCCTCGCCGCTGCCCTGGTCCTGCCGCCCCGCGGCCCTGCTGGAACTGGCGGGCGCGGAGGAATGGCTGTGCCAGTCTCCGGAAGACTACCTTGAACGCGCCCGACAAACCCCGCCCGCGCCCAACCCGCAATTTCGCGCCCGGATGAAAGCCGCCGGCCTGGACAACCCGCGCGTCTTCGCGCAGGGATTCGCCAGGAGCATGTTGCAATCCATGTCCATGCCCGCGACCGGGCGACACAACGCGGAAGGGGCGCGCCCCTCCCCCGCCTGATGACATTCCCCCGAGGGGAAGTTTCCAACCGGAGCCTGTCCGCGATGAACGCGCAACCCTGCTTTTCCGTCATCATCTGTAGCGTGAACGCCTGGAATTTCGCGCAGGCCAGCCAGTGCTATGAACGCCTGCTGGCCGGCTGGCCGCATGAAATCATCGGGATTCATGACGCGCCTTCCCTTGCCGAAGGCTACAACCGGGGCATGGCCCGTTCCCGTGGCGACATCCTGGTCTTTTCCCACGACGACATCCTGATTCTCGATCCCGATTTCGCCGCCAAGATCAGCGAACGCCTGCGAACCCGGGCGATTCTCGGATTTGCGGGCACGAGCCGCCTGACAGGCCCTGCCTGGTACGGGTCCGGGTATCCCCATCTGCACGGCGTGGTGGCGCGCCGGGACAAGACCTGTTTCCGCCTGGGGATATACGGCGTTTCCGAATGGCCGGTGATCGGGAATATCCAGGCCATTGACGGTCGGTGCATGATTGCGACCCGCGAAGCGGCCCAGGCGACCGGCTTTGACGCCGTGACCTTCGACAGCTTTTTCCTCTGCGACCTGGATTTCAGCTTCGCGGCCTGTCGCGCCGGATTCAGGCTGGGCGTCTGTTGCGATATTCCCTTTTTCCATGGGTCAGGCGACAACCATGACCAGCACCAACGCCAGAAATACGCCGGACGCTTTCTCGCCAAATACGCGGAACTGGAAGAAACGCCTCCGGAACGCGCCGTCAGGGAACCGGAAGGACGCTTCGCCCTGTTCCAGAACCATCGCGCCGTGCTCGCCGCCTGGCAGCCGGATGTGCTGAAACGGGCAGGCATTGCCATGGGACGGCGCAACCCGGTTTCATGATGTCCCGCGCACATCCCCGCATTGCGCCCGGTGACGGAGCGCCTGATCGATCAGCACCAGGGCCAGCATGGCTTCGGCGACCGGTGTGGCGCGAATGCCGACGCAGGGGTCATGCCTTCCCCCGGTGATGACCTCGACCGGATGCCCGGCGAGGTCGACGGAACGGCGGGGCAGGCGGATGCTGGAGGTTGGCTTGATGGCAAGCCGCACCACGATGTCCTGTCCGGTGCTGATTCCGCCCAAGATGCCGCCGGCGTGATTGGAGGCAAACCCTTCCGGCGTCAGCTCGTCGCCGTGTTCGCTGCCCCTTTGCGTGACGGCGGCGAACCCCGCGCCGATTTCCACGCCCTTGACCGCGTTGATGCCCATCATGGCGCTGGCGATTTCCGCGTCCAGGCGACCGAATACCGGCGCGCCCCAGCCCGCCGGCAAGCCCCTGGCGGTCACGGTGATCTCCGCGCCAATGGAATCCCCGGATTGGCGCAGGGCGTCCATGCACGCTTCCAGTTCCGCCACCTTTTCCGCGTTGGGCGCGAAAAAAGGATTGGCGTCGATTTCCCCGGCGCTGACGAAGGGAATGCCAATCCGCCCCAGGGCGCTCATCCAGCCCTGGACGACGATCCCGTAACGTTCCCCGAGCCACTTGCGGGCAATGGCCCCCGCCGCCACCCGCACCGCCGTCTCGCGCGCGCTGGCGCGGCCACCACCGCGATGATCGCGAAAACCGTATTTCCGGGTATAGGCATAATCCGCGTGACCGGGACGGAAAGTCGCGGCAAGGTTGCCGTAATCCCCGCTGCGCTGATCCCGGTTGCGAATGAGCAACGCAATGGGCGTTCCCGTGGTGCGTCCCTCGAAAACGCCGGAGAGGATTTCCACCGTGTCCGGTTCGCGGCGCTGGGTGACATGGCGGGATGTGCCGGGCTTCCGGCGGTCAAGCGCCGCCTGGATATCCGCCTCGGCAAGCGAAAGCCCCGGCGGACAGCCGTCCACCACGCAGCCAATGGCCGGACCATGGGATTCACCAAAGGAAGTCACCGTGAAAAGAGTGCCGAACGTGTTGCCGGACATGGCGTTGCCCCGCGCTTTCCCAGACTGAAGATGGCGGAAGTCTATCAGAGGTTCCGGCCCCGCATCACGGCCAGCGCGCGGATCATGGATTCCCGCCCGCCGCGCTCCACAAGCCCGGAAGAAGGTTCCTTCCCCTTCCGGGACGCTACGGTCGAACCCCCGGTCACAGGGCAAGGGGTTCCGGTCTTCGCGCCGACTTCTTCGGACGGGGGCGCAAATCCGGAGCTGGTTTTACGATGAAAGCACTCCCACGCTGTTTCCCTTGCGCGTTCTGCGCCGCTTTCTTCCTTTCCTTTCCGTCTGGCGCGGCGACGGAGGTCGCCACGATCCAGGATTCCAGTTTCATGATGCGGCAGAAAACCTTCGACAGGGTCCGCGTCGCCTTCATCTCGAAAGGCCGTGCCGTGCAGCAGAACCTGCGCGGGCATGGACTCCGGGCGCGGGATTTCCATCTCCTGGTCGTGGTGTTCAAGGCCGAGGCGCGGCTGGAACTGTACGGCAAGGCGTCCGGAGCGAAACGGTATGGAAGAATCGCCACCTATGACATCTGCGCCCTTTCCGGCGGACTTGGCCCCAAGCGCCGGCAAGGCGACAGGCAGGTTCCGGAAGGATTCTACGAAATCGATCGTTTCAATCCGCAAAGCCGCTACTTTCTCTCGCTCGGCCTCGATTACCCCAACACGGCGGATCGCCTGAAAAACGCCGCCGACGGCGATCCGGGCGGCGACATCTTCATCCACGGCGATTGCGTCAGCATTGGCTGCCTCGCCATGACCGACGACAAGATCCAGGAAATCTATCTCTACGCCCTGTTCGCGCGGGAAAGCGGCCAGGAGCGGATTCCCGTCTACAGCTTTCCCTTCAGGATGACGAAGGCCAACTTCGCGCATTACGCGGAAAAATACCGCGACCAGCCCGATCTGCTCGCGTTCTGGAAAACGCTCCAGACCGGCTTTTCCCGGTTCGAGACTTCGGGATTCGCCCTCCCGGTCCGCGTGGACGCGCAAGGGAACTATCGCTTCGATCCGGACGAATGATTCGACCGGACGCGCTTCCGCCCGGCAAACCCTGGCCAGGGGCGAAAACGCGATTCCCGTGGATGGAAACCGCCAGACCGGGACAAGCGGAAAATGAACGGGTATGATGCCCATGTTCCACAGGACTTCGGCCATCCCATCATGACGATTCCACACAGCGTAGAGATTGTCGGCGCGTTGCTTTTTGCCATCGCCATCCTGCACACCTTTTCCACCCGGGTGTTCGATCGTCTGGCGCGGACGCATCCCCGGCACGCCGGGGTCTGGCGCCTGCTTGCCGAAGTGGAGGTGGTATTCGGATTCTGGGCCATGATCCTCATCCTGTTCATGGCGGTTTTCGTCGGCAGGAACGGCACGGAGGAAAACATCGCCGTCACCTATCTGGAGAAAGTCCGGTTTACGGAACCCCTGTTCGTCTTCGCCATCATGGTCGTGGCCGCAAGCAAGCCCATTCTCCGTTTTGCAACCGGCATCGTTGGCATGGTGGCCCGCTTCATTCCCTTCGCGCATCCGGTTTCCACCTATTTCACCCTCCTGGGCGTGGCGCCGCTCCTGGGATCGTTCATCACCGAACCCGCGGCCATGACGCTGACGGCGCTCATGCTCCGGGAGCTCTTCTACAGCAAGGGACTTTCCAAGAAGCTGAAATACGTCACCATCGGCACCTTGTTCGTCAACGTCTCCATCGGCGGCACGCTGACCAATTTCGCCGCGCCGCCGGTCCTGATGGTCGCCAAGTCCTGGGACTGGAACACCTGGTACATGCTGTCCCATATCGGATGGAAAAGCGCGCTGACCGTCATGGTCAACGCGGGCATCGCCACCCTGATCTTTCGCAAGGAACTCGCGCGCATCCCGGTCGCGCTGCAGGGGCGCGTGAAGACGGACGCCCTCCCTGTCCCGATCGTCGTCGCACACGCGCTGATCCTGTTCCTGATCGTGACCTTCTCGCACCATCCGCCAGTGTTCCTGGGCCTTTTCCTGCTGTTCATGGGCATCGCAAGCGCCTACCCCCACTACCAGGAACGCCTGATCCTGCGGGAAGGGCTACTTGTCGCCTACTTCCTCTCCGGACTTGTCGTCCTGGGCGGCATGCAGGAGTGGTGGCTGAAACCCGCCCTGCACGCGATGGACGCCACCACGGTGTATTTCGGCGCGACGGCGCTCACCGCCGTGACCGACAATGCGGCGCTGACCTTCCTGGGAACCCTGGTGCCCGATCTCACCGAGGAATTCAAGTATTCACTGGTCGCGGGCGCGGTGACGGGCGGGGGACTGACCGTGATCGCCAA
>JAISME010000074.1 GCA_031276915.1 Zoogloeaceae bacterium | reverse complement strand
TCCCGTCCGCACATATTGCATGCGTACAACACAGCAGATGTTTCAGTCGATGCTTCCGAAAACGGCAGGGTAGAAAACATGATGAATCGCTTGTCCGACTTGTCAGGAAAAGAAACCGGAAAGATATAAGCAACTTCCGTGCCCACCAATCCCCGCACCCCAAATCCCCGCCTGTACGCTCGCATCCACGCCATTTTCCCTCCCGACAACACAACCACACCCCCTCCACAAAGTGACAAATTGCGCGCATCAAGTGACAAAAATTGTCATAGAACAAGAAACCTTCTCCTGATTCTTTTGCAGCGTCTTGTATCGCAAGACAGGGAAAAATGCGTCGCTTTGCCTTTCCTTGTTGCGAACGGAAAATGACGACACTCTCGCCAGATGCGCATCAACGCCAATCATCGTCCTTGCGTAAAAAGCGATGCGGTGAGATGCCACGCTCCTTTGCAGAGGGCAACCTTGTCGAGCGTCTCTGGGATGAAGCGCGCCAGGAGTTCCGCAACAATTCCGTATTGGACATATCCGTATTGGACATATTGACGCGCTTGCAAAGTGTCCCGGAATCCTGTCGCGTATGGCTTGCGACCTCTGTGGGATCGCCATCGGCACAGTTTTCCGGGTCTTATTTATCCAATAGCGGCCTGTGGTTTCCAAAAATAAAACCCCGCACGAGACGGGGTTTGGCATGTCCAGACACGAAATCAGGATGTTTTTGTTTCTTCAGCCGTTTGTTTCCACAACATCCACTGGCTCGGGGCGATCCAGCAGTTCGATGTAGGCCAGGGGCGCGTTGTCGCCCACACGGAAACCACACTTCAGAATGCGCAGGTATCCGCCCGGACGGTTTACGTAACGGGGACCAAGCTCGTTGAAAAGCTTCACGACGATTTCACGGTCGCGCAAACGGTCAAACGCCAGACGGCGATTGGCAAGACTTGGTTTCTTGCCGAGCGTAATCAGGGGCTCCACTACCCGGCGCAATTCCTTGGCCTTGGGCAATGTGGTCCTGATCGCCTCGTGCCGGAGCAGCGAAACGGACATGTTACGCAACATCGCCAGACGATGACTGCTGGTCCGGTTCAGTTTTCTCAGGCCTAAACGGTGACGCATGATTCATTTCCTTTCGTTGTACAGATGTCCCTGATTCAAGGATGACGGGATTCAGGGACGATCCAGGCCGGC
This sequence comes from Zoogloeaceae bacterium, assembly GCA_031276915.1. Classification (GTDB taxonomy): domain Bacteria; phylum Pseudomonadota; class Gammaproteobacteria; order Burkholderiales; family Rhodocyclaceae; genus Azovibrio. The sequence goes on along the minus strand of JAISME010000074.1, from coordinate 14,294 downwards.
GGGCGGCCAGTTTTCCAGTTTCATGCCGAGCGTCAGGCCGCGGTTCGCAAGCACTTCCTTGATTTCGTTCAGGGATTTGCGGCCCAGATTCGGTGTTTTCAGGAGCTCATTCTCGGTACGCTGGATCAGGTCGCCGATGTAGCAGATTTGCTCCGCCTTCAGGCAATTGGCCGAACGCACAGTGAGCTCCAGGTCGTCCACTGACCGCAGGAGCACCGGGTCCACCTGTGTGGATCTGGCAGCTTCCGTCATCGGCGTCGAACCTTCCAGGTCGGCGAACACCTCCAGTTGGCTGACCAGGATACGGGCAGCGGAATGAATGGCTTCTTCCGGTTGGATAACACCGTTCGTCTCGATTTCGATAATCAGCTTGTCCAGGTCAGTGCGCTGTTCCACGCGCGCGGACTCCACGGTGTAGGCAACACGCTTGACGGGGCTGAACGAAGCGTCAAGCACCAGTTGTCCAATAGTCTTCGCTTCGTTCAGGTTACGGATGTTGCCAGGCACGTAGCCGCGCCCTTTTTCCACCTTGAACTCCATCGCGAGCCTGCCGCCGGGCTGCAGATGCGCGATCACATGCTCGGGGTTGATGATTTCCACATCGTGCGTCACTTCGATATCGCCGGCGCGAATCAGGCCCTGCCCTTCCTTTTTCAGGCTCAGGAGCGCCTCGCTACGGTTGTGCAGCTTGAAAACGACACCCTTCAGGTTGAGGAGGATGTCCACCACGTCCTCTTCCACGCCATCGATGGTGGAATACTCGTGCAGGACGTTCTCGATCGTCACCTGTGTTGGCGCATAACCGTCCATCGAAGAAAGCAGGATGCGGCGCAAGGCATTGCCAAGCGTATGCCCGAATCCCCGCTCGAAGGGTTCCATGATCACCTTGGCCTCCACCGGGGAGACGGTTTGCACATCGATGATGCGCGGTTTCAAGAGAGCATTGTTTTGCATGGGGAGTCCTTTTGCAAGTGGCCGGGCATGTCGGTTACCTGGAATAAAGTTCGATGACCAGACCTTCGTTCAGGGTCGGCGAAAGCTCGGCGCGTTGCGGCATAGCCTTGAAGGTTCCCTTGCCTTCCTTGGCGTCTACTGCGATCCATTCGGGAAGACCACGGGATCCGGCGGCTTCCAGCGCGGCTTTTACACGCAGGTGGGCGCGCGCCTTGCCAGTAAGCGACACCACGTCGCCCGGACGCACGGTATAGGATGGAATGTTCACGCGCCGGCCGTTCACCAGCACGCCATTGTGTCGCACCACCTGCCGCGCCTCGTTGCGGGAAGCGCCAAACCCCATGCGATAGGCAACGGAATCCAGGCGCGCTTCCAAGAGTTGCAACAGGTTCTCACCGGTCTGGCCTTTTCGGCGTTCGGCTTCCTTGAAAGTACGGCGGAACTGCCCTTCCAAAACGCCGTAAACGCGGCGAATCTTCTGCTTGGCGCGCAGATGCACGCCGTAATCGGAAAGCCGGGCGCCAGATTTCTGGCCGTGCTGGCCTGGCGCATAGGAACGGCGCTCGACAGCGCATTTGTCGGAAAAGCACTTTTCGCCCTTGAGGAAAAGCTTTTCCCCTTCACGACGACATTGGCGACATTTCGGATCGAGATTACGAGCCACGATTCATACTCCTTAAATACGACGTTTCTTGGGCGGACGGCAGCCGTTGTGCGGCACCGGTGTCACGTCGGTAATGCTGGTAATCTTCATGCTCAGCGCGTTCAGGGCGCGGACGGAAGATTCACGACCGGGACCAGGACCCTTGATGCGCACTTCCAGGTTTTTCACGCCGCAATCCTGCGCCGACTTGCCGGCGGCTTCCGCCGCCACCTGGGCCGCGAAAGGCGTGGACTTGCGGGAACCCCGAAAACCCGCACCACCCGATGTCGCCCACGAAAGAACGTTCCCCTGGCGGTCAGTAATGGTGATGATGGTGTTGTTGAAAGAAGCGTGAATGTGGGCGATGCCTTCGGCCACATTCTTCTTGACTTTCTTTTTTGCTTTCTGAGCGATCTTCGCCATAAGTCAATCCTTATTTCTTCTTGCCAGCAATGGCCTTGCTCGGTCCCTTGCGTGTGCGCGCGTTGGTGCGCGTGCGCTGCCCGCGTACAGGCAACCCCTTGCGATGCCGCAGTCCGCGATAGCATCCCAAATCCATCAGACGCTTGATGCTCATGGTGACTTCACGGCGCAAATCCCCTTCCACGGAGAATTTACCCGCTTCATCACGCAATTTTTCCAAGTCGGCGTCCGACAGATCCTTGATCTTGATCGAACGAACAATGCCAGCAGCGTCACAGATTTTCCGGGCGCGGGAACGGCCAATGCCGTAAATCGCGGTCAACGCAATTTCCGCGTGCTGGTGATTCGGAATGTTTACCCCTGCAATACGGGCCATGCTTCACTCCAAAAATGCCAAAATTAAAAAACCGGACAGGACTGTCTCAGCCCTGCCGCTGTTTGTGACGCGGGTCCTTGCAAATGATCCGCACGACGCCTTTTCGGCGGATTACCTTGCAATGACGGCAAATGCGCTTCACCGAAGGCAAAACTTTCATGTCACAACTCCTCAAAATCGAAGGCGGGGAAAGCAGCCATTTCCCTCTTCCTTCCTGGGTTAGCGTAGAGAATCCGTTACTTGGTCCGGAACACGATCCGGGCCTTGGTCAAATCGTAAGGCGTCAGTTGCACCGTCACCTTGTCACCGGGAAGAATGCGGATATAGTGCATGCGCATCTTGCCGGAAATAAAGGCATGCACCACATGCCCGTTTTCAAGCTTGACCTTGAAGGTCGCGTTGGGGAGGTTTTCCAGCACCTCGCCCTGCATTTCGATGAAGTCTTCTTTCGCCATGGCCGCTCCTCCTTCAACGCCCCTTGAAATTCGCGTTTTTCAGGAGACTTTCGTACTGGTGCGACATCATGTACGCCTGTACCTGCTGCATGAAATCCATCGTGACCACGACGATGATTAGAAGCGAGGTGCCACCGAAATAAAACGGCACATTCCATTTCAGGATCAGGAATTCCGGCAGCAGGCACACCAGGGTGATGTATATCGCGCCAACCAGGGTAAGACGCATCAGCACTTTGTCGATATAGCGTGACGTCTGCTCACCAGGACGATTGCCGGGCACGAAGGCACCGCTCTTTTTCAGATTGTCCGCCACCTCCCTGGAATTGAACACCAGGGCCGTATAGAAGAAACAGAAGAAGATGATGGCAGAAGCGTACAACAATACGTAGATCGGCTGGCCGGGCGAAAGCGCCGCGCCGACCTCTTTCAGCCAGCCCATTTCCGCACCAGAACCGAACCAGCCGGCCGCTGTCGCGGGGAAGAGAATGATACTGGAAGCGAAAATCGGTGGAATCACGCCCGACATATTGAGTTTCAGCGGCAGGTAATGTGAATGCCCGCCATACATGCGGTTGCCGACCTGTCGTTTGGCGTAGTGCAGAAGCACCCGTCGCTGGCCACGCTCCACGAAAACCACGAAGGCAGTAACCAGCACGACCAGCACGCAGATAAAAATCGCCGAGAGCGGATGCATCCCGCCCGTACGCACCAGTTCGAACATGCCGCCCAGAGCAGTGGGCAAACCAGCCACGATCCCGGCGAAAATAATGAGGGAAATCCCGTTCCCCAGACCCCGTTCAGTAATCTGTTCGCCCAGCCACATCAGGAACATGGTGCCGGTAATCAGCGTCACCACCGTCGTCAGGCGGAAACCGAAACCCGGCGCATAGACCAGCCCCTCCTGCGATTCCAGCATGATGGAAATCCCAAGGCTTTGCACAAAACCCAGGGCCAGCGTGCCATAGCGGGTGTATTGTGTGATCTTACGCCGTCCGGCTTCACCGTCCTTCTTCAGGGCTTCCAGTTGCGGCACCGCGTAGGTCATCAACTGCATGATGATGGAAGCCGAGATGTACGGCATGATCCCCAGCGCGAAAATGGTGAAGCGGCTCAAGGCGCCGCCCGAAAACATGTTCAGCATGCCCAGGATGCCGCCCTGCTGCGACTGGAACAACTCGGAGAGCCGCGCCGGGTTGATGCCCGGCACGGGAATATGCGCGCCGACGCGATAGACAACCAGCGCGCCAACCAGAAACAAGAGACGACGACGCAGGTCGCCAAACTTGTCTTTTCCGCCGAGCGTCAAACCGGGATTCGCAGCCAAGATATCTTCCTTACACCAAAACCCGCATCATGCTTCCTGAACAACGCCGCCCGCCGCCTCGATCGCGGCCCTCGCGCCCTTGGTCGCGCCCACGCCTTTCAGTGTGATCTTTTTCGCGAGTTCGCCGGACAGAATCACCTTGGCGGACAGCGCGTCAACGGGAATCAGCCCCGCCTGTTTCAGGATGAGCAGATCCACATCCTCGCCCACAGGCAGGGTATTGAGTGCCGCCAAGCGCACCTCCACGTTGCGCGCACTGGTGCGTGAGACAAAGCCACGCTTGGGCAGCCGCCGATAAATCGGCATCTGACCGCCTTCGAAACCAACCTTGTGGAAACCGCCGGCACGGGATTTCTGCCCCTTGTGACCGCGCCCGCCCGTCTTGCCGAGGCCGGAACCCATGCCACGTCCGACACGCTTGAGCGCATGTTTCGCACCCTTGGCGGGCTTGATCGTATTCAAACGCATTGTCATTATATTGCCTCTTCGCATTTCAAAAGATAGGCCACCTTGCGGATCATGCCGCGTACAGCGGGCGTATCCTCGAGCTCCACCGCGTGATTCAGCTTGCGCAGGCCCAGACCGCGCACGGTGACGCGATGGGATTGCCGGGTGCCGATCAGGCTTTTGACGAGCGTCACCTTGACTTTTTTATCCGACATGGCTTACCCCAGGATGTCTTCCACACGCTTGCCGCGCTTGGCGGCGATTTCGGCGGGTGTGTTCATGCGCGACAGACCGTCCAGCGTCGCGCGCACGATATTGTAGGGATTGGTGGAACCGTGTGCCTTGGCCACTACGTTCGTAATGCCGATCACATCAAAGACCGCGCGCATGGCGCCACCCGCGATGATACCGGTGCCGTCTGGCGCGGGCTGGATCATCACCTCGGTCGCGCCGTGCCTGCCAGTCACAGTATGGTGAAGGGTACCGCTTTTGAGCGACACCTTGATCATCCGGCGGCGCGCTTCTTCCATTGCTTTTTGCACGGCCACGGGAACCTCTCGGGACTTGCCCTTGCCCATGCCGACACTGCCATCGCCGTCACCTACCACGGTGAGCGCCGCGAAGCCGAGAATCCGCCCGCCCTTCACCACCTTGGTGACGCGGTTGACAGACACCATCTTCTCACGAAGGCCGTCATCACGCTCCGCAGACTGCTGCGTCTTTTTGCTGTTTGGTTTCGCCATTTCCTTACCTCTCTTGCCCGTGCTCAGAATTTCAGGCCATTTTCACGGGCGGCTTCGGCCAGCGCCTTGACACGACCATGGTACTGGAATCCAGAACGGTCGAAGGCCACGGCCTCGATCCCGGCGGCCCTCGCGCGTTCGGCGATCAGCTTGCCGACAGTACTTGCCGCCGCTGTATTGCCACCGTTGGGGATATCCTTTCTCACCGCAGCTTCCAGCGTGGAAGCCGCCGCCAGCACCTCGCCACCGTGCGGACTGATGATCTGGGCATAGATGTGGGAATTCGTGCGATTAACGCACAGGCGCACCGCTTTCAACTCGGCGATCTTGGCGCGAGTCCTGCGAGCGCGGCGCAGACGCGCCTCTTTTTTGTTTGGCATGATCACCTCTTATTTCTTCTTGGTTTCCTTGAGGCTTACCACCTCGTCGGCATAGCGCACACCCTTGCCCTTGTAGGGTTCGGGAGAACGGTAGGCGCGAAGCTCGGCGGCCACCTGGCCCACTTTCTGCCTGTCTACGCCCTTGACCACGATGTCGGTCTGCGTCGGCGTTTCCACCTTCACGCCTTCCGGCATCCTGTGCGCCACGGGATGCGAAAAACCAAGGGAAAGGTTTACCACGTCACCCTGCGCCTGGGCGCGATAGCCCACACCCACCAGCGTGAGCTTCTTCTCGAAACCCTTGGAGACACCCGTCACCATATTGTTGAGATTGGCGCGCATGGTTCCCCACATTGCGGAAGCGTTTTCAGCGCCCGCCACGCGGGAACAGATGATCGCACCACCTTCCACCCTGACATCGACAGCGGGGTGCGCCACTTGTTTCAGGGTTCCCAATGGACCCTTGACCGTGATTTCTCCGGCGCTGGTCTGCACTTCAACGCCAGCCGGCAGGGGAATCGGACTTTTACCAACTCGGGACATGTTCTTCTCCCTTACGCCACGATGCACAGCACTTCGCCGCCCACATGGGAAGCGCGCGCCTTGCGGTCCGTCATCACGCCCCTGGGCGTCGACACAATGGCGATCCCCAGACCGTTCATGACGCGGGGAATGTCCTCGGAACCCTTGTAGATACGCAAGCCCGGACGGGAGACGCGCTCAATGCGTTCGATCACCGGACGGCCCGCATAATACTTGAGGGCAATTTCAAGAGTGGACTTGTTGCTGGATTCCGCCTTCACGGTGAAGTCCTCGACATAGCCTTCCTCTTTCAACACGGCGGCAATCGCCGCCTTCAACTTTGAAGCGGGCATTGCCACGGCGGCTTTTTCAGCCAACTGGGCGTTGCGGATGCGAGTCAACATGTCCGCAATCGGATCGCTCATCGCCATACTTCGTTCTCCTTTGGCTTACCAGCTTGCCTTCACGACACCCGGAATCTGGCCATCAAAGGCCAATTCGCGAATCTTGTTGCGGCACATGCCGAACTTGCGGAACACACCGCGGGGACGCCCCGTCAACTGGCAGCGGTTGCGCAACCGGGAAGGGTTCGCATTCCTGGGGAACTGCTGCAATTTCAGCCGGGCTTCGTAACGCTCGGTGTCGGAAAGACTGGTGTCGCCAATGATCGCCACCAGCGCCGCACGTTTTTTCGCATATTTCGCCACCAGCGCGCGGCGTTTGTCTTCACGGTTAATCAGGGCAAGTTTCGCCATTTCTAAAGCCTCAATTCTTGAAAGGAAACCGGAACGCGCCGAGAAGCGCCTTCGCCTCTTCGTCGGTCCTGGCGGTCGTCGTGATACTGATGTTCATCCCCCTGAGCGCGTCGACCTTGTCGTATTCGATTTCCGGGAAAATTATCTGTTCCTTGACGCCCAGGTTGTAATTGCCGCGCCCGTCGAAACCCTTCGAGGCAATTCCGCGGAAGTCGCGCACACGCGGCAGCGCGATATTGATGAGACGATCCAGGAATTCATACATGCGCGGACCGCGCAATGTCACCATGCAACCGATGGGATAGCCATCGCGAATCTTGAATCCAGCGATGGATTTCTTCGCCTTCGTCACCACTGGCTTTTGTCCCGAGATCTTCTGCATGTCGCCGACAGCGCTTTCCAGCACTTTCTTGTCCGCCACCGCTTCGCCCACACCCATATTGAGCGTGACCTTGGTGACACGCGGCACTTCCATGACGGACTTGTAGCCAAAACGAACCTTGAGTTCCGGCGCCACATCCTTCCTGTACAAATCAAGCAAGCGAGCCATATCGTTTCCTTACACCTTCACGAGTTCGCCGTTCGACCGGAACAGGCGTGTCCGCACAACTTTCTTGCGACCACCCTCCACCTGATCCACCTTGATGCGGACACGGTCCGCCTTGCCGGTCGCCGGGTTGAAAAGCGCCACGTTGGAAATGTGAATCGGCATTTCCTTGCTGACGATGCCGCCCGTGATGCCGCGCATGGGATTGGGGCGCACATGCTTTTTGGCGATGTTAACGCCTTCGACCAGCAGGTACTCGCCATCTTTGACGCGCGCCCTGACGATACCGCGTCGCCCCTTGTCCTTGCCGGCAATGACAATCACTTCATCGTCCTTGCGAATTTTTTCCATCTCTGAAAACGCTCCTTTACAGGACTTCCGGCGCAAGCGACACGATCTTCATATGGCGCTCGGTACGCAATTCGCGCGTCACCGGCCCGAAAATACGGGTGCCGATCGGCTCCAGTTTGTTATTCAACAGCACGGCGGCATTGCCGTCGAACTTCACCACGGAACCGTCGGCGCGGCGCACGCCCTTGGCGGTGCGCACCACCACGGCATTGTAGACGTCGCCCTTTTTCACGCGCCCGCGCGGCGCGGCATCCTTGACGCTGACCTTGATGATGTCGCCGACGCCCGCATAGCGGCGCTTGGAACCACCCAGCACCTTGATACACATCACCGAACGCGCTCCCGTATTGTCGGCCACGTCCAGAACCGTTTGCATTTGAATCATCTGTTTCTCCAACTTATCCCGCGCCCGACAAGGACACGGACAGTCTTGGATCCCGCAAGGGAAGAATCAAAATCCCGCACCCCGGCAGGGCGCGGAAAAGGAAAGGGCAGGATTATACTGAATTTAATTTCTTGCGCAAGGGGTTCCGTACAGGGCAATCAGTGCAACCGCGCTGTATTTATTTTCCGTAGATGGATGCCCGGGAGGAAGAGGATGGATATCCGATAATCATCATCATCGGAAGCGCAAGGCGTTTTCGCCGTGTGTCCGGTACGCACACACGATTGATCTTCGTGGAAATCCATGTCGAGCACCCAATGGCGGCTGTTTTCAATCTCCCTGTGCGCCCGGATGTGACGCCCGAGCAGTTCCACGTCCGGCGGCAACGAACCCTGGGAACAACGTTGCTCCCCGCAGACCTCCTTGCGACCCTGCCGCCTCGATTCGACCATCATCAAGGTCCGCACTCCAGGAAAGCGACGCTTCTCGTCGATCCGGTCAATGCGCGCGCTCACCCGGATACGACGTGTCTCAATACACGTGTGCACCTTCTCGCAGACACTCAACGCATCCGCCTTTTGCGCCCAATCTTCCAGGAAGCATCGCGCATCTTTGCGCAACGTGATCCTGATTGCCTTTCAGCACCAGTATGTCATCGTCGCCGACATGTCGTGCGAAGGGATGCCGTTTTGCAAGGCCAATATTGTCGCAACGCCCCTTCCTTGTCGCGGCAGAAACCTTCTACCGCTACCCAAGTATCCGTTCCCGACAACACCGCGAACAACGTCATGCCCGGAATGTCCGACAGCGCATGCCACTTGTCCAGCGTCTTCACGCGCGGATCAAAATACGAATGCAGGTTCGGGAACATGCCTGGCCTCCCAAAACAATCAGTCCCCGCCCGAATTCCAGGCCAAACCCAAAAGGAATATAGGGCAGTCGCACCGCTCCCTTTTCGAGAGGTGAATCGCGGGACGTGGAAAGCTGGTATGATCTTCGATGGCCTCGATCGTGTTCGGGCAATATGAACGATCGAGGCCATCGAGCGGGACAGTGTCGATTCCGAATCCAAACGAAACCTGATGAACCCGGAAACCTCTGGTCATATCACCACGCTCGCCATGGTTCGGAAAACTGCAAGACTGGATTCTTCTGGAACGATGCAGGAATGGAACGCATCGTTTTCCAAGCTGGCGGGCAGCACGATTGGCGCATTGCCCATACAGGATTTGGAAACCATCTGGAACCCCGCGCCCAGATGGCTTTCCGCCAGAATTTCACAACAACCCCTGTCTGTCGCCCTTTCGCGTGTTCGGGCTGAAAGCGCTGCTCCCGCCTGTGCCGCCCGACAAGGGTCGAAATGTTCACATCAGGAACATCATCATGAAAAAACCATACCCCGCCGCGCTTTGCGTGGCTACCCTTTTCCTGTTTGCCTGTAACCCGGGCGTACAGGATGAATTTCCGGCGAAAACACAGGATGTGATTTCGGACGAGATTTGCGAAGCGAACGCCCCCCATTCGGCATTGCCCGATTTCCTGAACAACATAGGCATGGGCATGGTGGCCGGGGATTTCGGCAAATACCCGGAAGATGTGAAATGTTTCGTCAAATATGCCGCGGGATGCGAATATTTTGCTGATGAAGAGGTTTCACGCAAGGAGATCAGTCGGGAAATCATCGCGAATCTCAACAAGTATTGCCTCGAAGCGAAAGTCCGGGCGGAAACCCTGAAGAAGAAGTACGCGCGCGACGCGGAAATCTCGAAGCTCCTGGGAATATGCGATACAGGTTCCGCCGTATGCGTGGATTTCCAGGAAATCGAAAGCGGGGCGCCAATCAACGAATCCATGGACGGGTTGACCGGGGACAGTTGAGCCTCGACACGCACGGTTCCCGTGGGAGACCCGCCCGGTTCAGTTCACCAGTTCCAGCAGACTGGCAAAGGATTCCTCGAATTGTTCCAGTCCGGCAAAAAGCAGGGTTTCACCAACCCGATCCAGGTCAATGCCCGTCGCGCGCAGGTCCTTCAATATGGTTTGCGTTTCCCCGGAATGCGCCACGAGGGATGCCGTCGCCACGCCATGGTCACGGAAGGCGGCGAGGGTCGCGTCGGGAACGGTATTGACAGTATCCGACCCGATGAGTTCCTCGACATACAGCACATCGCGGTAGGCGGGATTCTTGCCGGAAGTAGACGCCCAGAGCAATTTCTGTGGCATGGCGCCCCGCGGTGGGGGCGGCAAGTCGCGCCAGCGGGCATAGGCGTCGCGCGCCGAGGCGATTGCGACCTTGCCCCGCAGTTCCGGGGGCAATCGCGGGTCCAGCAGGGTGTCGATGCGACTGATGAAAACGCTGGCGACGGAAGCGATCTCCCGCACGGATTCGCCTTGCGCGGCGCGCTTTTCCAATCCCTTGTGATGCGCTGCCTGCACGGCGGCAAGCTGCGTCGGGCCAAAGATCAATGTCGCGTTGACGTTGATTCCCGCCGCGATCACTTCGGTAATGGCCTCCATCCCCGCTGGCGTCGCGGGAATCTTAATCATGGCGTTGGGCCGGTCGATTGCCTGCCAGAGGCGCCGCGCGGCCGCTATCGTTCCGGCGGCGTCATGCGCCAGTCCCGGCGAAACCTCGAAACTGACAAATCCCGCCTGGCCCCGGAAGGTGTCATGAACCGGCCGCAAAAGATCGCAGGCGCGACGGATGTCGGGCAGGACCAGCGCCTCGAAACGCATTTCCGGCTGGGGAATATCCCGCTTGATACGCGCCAGGTCGTTCCGGTAGCCGGGATCACTCTTGATGGCGTTATGAAAAATGGCAGGATTGGAGGTGACTCCCGCGATACCATCCTCCGCGATCCAATGCGCCAGCGTGCCGCGCTCCAAAAGCTGGCGCGTCAGGTTATCAAGCCAGATCTGCTGACCAAATCGAGCGATTTCTTTTAGTCGGGACATGCGTCAATCGATTGTTCTGCGAAAGCGGGGAGTGTAAAGCGCCTTGTGTCTTGCGACAAATGGCCGGAGACCCGCCAATTCCCGGGGACACCGCGAAACCTTCCCCCGCGGTGAATGACTTACTGTGCAATTCCCTCTGCCGGCCCATGCGCGCACCGCGCGCCTTTTGGTGTTGCCGAGTCTCGGCCTGGAGGCCCTCGAATCGCCCTTGTATCCTGATCCCTGTATCTTGTTTTCCAGATTTGCCCTGGGCAAATTGACGCATTGGTCGGGGCGGCGGGATTCGAACTCGCGACCCCTTGCACCCCATGCAAGTGCGCTACCAGACTGCGCCACGCCCCGACGAGCCACGCATTATAGACAGCAGATTGGGGACAGGCAAATTTTTTGATTGCGCGCGGCAAGAAGCCGTTCTTGTGGCTTCATGGGAATTTTTGCGCTCCTTTCCGGTGTTGTATGATGCGTATCGCTGTTTTTCGAGCCTGCCATGCCCGACCTTTTTGCCGACGATTCCCTGGCCGCGCCGCTGTCCTCATCGCGCGCCATCACTGTTGACGCCCGTTTCCAGCCTCTGGCGGAAAGCCTGCGTCCACGTGTTCTGGAAGAGGTCGTCGGACAAACGCATCTGCTCGGCGCGGGGAAACCCCTGCGGCTGGCGTTCGAGGCGCGGCAGCCGCATTCCATGATTTTCTGGGGACCGCCGGGCGTTGGGAAAACCACGCTGGCGCGGCTGATGGCTGACGGTTTCGATTGCGATTTCCTCGCGCTTTCCGCCGTTTTTTCCGGCGTCAAGGAAATCCGCGAGGCCATCAGCCGCGCCCGGGTCAATCAGCGGCAGGGGCGGCGCACCCTCCTGTTCGTCGATGAAGTGCACCGTTTCAACAAGGCGCAACAGGACGCGTTCCTGCCCTATGTGGAATCCGGCCTCATTACCTTCATCGGCGCGACCACCGAAAACCCGTCTTTTGAAGTCAATTCCGCGCTCCTCTCCCGTGCCGCGGTCTATGTCCTGGAACCCCTTGCCGAAACCGAACTGGCGCAGTTGTTCGAGCGGGCGCAAGCAGAAGCGCTGGATGGCCTGGAATTCGACGCGGAAGCGAAAGCCCGCCTGATCGGCGTCGCCGACGGGGACGCGCGCAAACTCCTGAACTTGCTGGAACAAATCCGGGTAGCCGCGGACGGCGCGAAGCGCGACCGAATCGACGGCGCTTTCGTGGCCGACGCGCTCGCGCAGAACCTGCGTCGTTTCGACAAGGGCGGCGACGCTTTCTACGATCAGATTTCCGCGCTGCACAAATCGGTGCGCGGTTCGCATCCGGATGCCGCTCTCTACTGGTTCTGCCGGATGCTGGATGGCGGCGCGGACCCGCGCTACCTGGCAAGGCGTATTATCCGAATAGCATGGGAAGACATCGGTCTTGCCGACCCCAGGGCCGCCGATGTTGCCTTGAACGCAGCGGAAACCTATGAGCGCCTGGGGTCGCCGGAAGGCGAACTGGCGCTCGCCCAGGCCGTGCTCTACATGGCTGTCGCCGCGAAATCCAACGCCGGCTACAAAGCGTTCGGCGCGGCCCGTTCCCATGTAAAGCAGGATCAATCCCGCCCGGTGCCCGAACATCTGCGCAACGCCCCGACCAAACTCATGAAGGAACTGGGTTACGGGAAAAACTATCGCTACGCCCACGACGAACCGGAAGCCTACGCGACAGGCGAAACCTATTTGCCAGAAGGCATGGAGGAACCGAATTGGTATCGCCCCGTTGCACGCGGACTGGAAGCGCGCATCCGGGAAAAACTCGCGCACTTGCGTACACTGGACGCACAGTCCGGGAAAGCGGAAATTCCGGGGCGTTCCACAGGACAGGAGGGAGATTGAGCCCGGCGCGTATCCGGCGGGATCGTCACTCTTCATGCATCACGAGGAAAGGCAAGGTGGCGCATTGTGCCCTGTCTTGCGATACAAAACGCTGCAAAAGAATCAGGAGAAGGTTTCTTGTTCTGTGACAATTTTTGTCACTTGACGCGCGCAATTTGTCACTTTGTGGAGGGGGTGTGGTCGTGTTGTTGGGGAGGGAAGTGGCGTGGATGCGAGCGTACAGGCGGGGATTGGGAGTGCGGGGGTTGGTGGGCACGGAAGTTGCTCGTATCTTTTCGGTTTCTTTTCCTGACAAGTCGGACAAGCGATTCATCATGTTTTCTACCCTGCCGTTTTCGGAAGCATCGACTGAAACATCTGCTGTGTTGTACGCATGCAATATGTGCGGACGGGATGCGGGGAAAAGTGTAAAAAGACTTGACAAGCCGGAATATGCAAACATAATACTTGCAGGCAGCAGGCGAATATGAAAATCTTCTCCGTTATCCAGAGATAACGGAGAAGATTTTCCGGCGTCAGGATAGCGCCAGCTTCCTTCTCTCTTCTTCTCCGGCCTTTCCTTCCTCTTCTGGTTTTCTTTTCCCTTCCGGGTTTTCTGGCTTCTCCACTTTTCTTCGTTTCACCGTCCCGATCGCGGGCGCATTTCCCCTTGTTCTTGCAATCACACCCCAACGCGTCATTGCGAAAGCCGCATACCCAGTCCTGCGGACAGCAACCCTGCGGACAGCAATTTTTCCCGTAACCCTCCAAGCCTTCGTCATTGCGAGGGCCGAAGGCCCGTGGCAATCCAGACGGCCTCGCGGTCTGTTCCAGCGTTTCGGATTGCTGAACCGCTTCATGGATTGCCACGTCGTAAATTGCCGTCCGCAGGACCTCGCAATGACGAAGAATTGTGCGTTTGGCGCGCTTTTTCCTCCCGGGGGTTCCGGTTTTCTTTTTCCTTCCGGCTTTTTCGGGTTCTCCACTTTTCCTCGTTTCACTACCCCGGTCGCGGGCGCGTGTTCTGGCATGCGTCCGCGGCTTTTTTTGTTCTCCCCTTTTTTCCAAAGGAGCATCATCATGAAACACCTTGTACACACCTTCCAGCGCGGCTTCACGCTCATCGAACTGATGATCGTCGTCGCCATCATCGGCATCCTTGCCGCCATCGCCCTG
>JAISME010000067.1 GCA_031276915.1 Zoogloeaceae bacterium | reverse complement strand
GCGTCATTCCTGGGCTTGAGAATTTCGTAGGGCATGGGATGCTTTCGGAAGGGAGAAAATAATCCCCGGCATTATAGGTTCCTCTTGCCGCAAACCCATGAACCCGCGAGGCTTCGCCGATGTAGCAAAGCGAACATTGGCGGCGCTTCGCGCCGGAGGGTACGCGCCCTCTTTCCGCGACATGCGCCCACTTCCCCTTTCGCGCGCGCATCGCGTTTCTGGCGTTCCCGCGGAGCGGACGCAGCCTGTCATTTCTTCGCCAGCATCGCCTTCATCGCCTCCAGGCGCGCCGAACGGAAGGCACGGTCAGGCAGGACCGCCTGCTTGCCGTTCGCCATCCGCACATCCTCCCCCATTTCGGCAATGAAGCGCGAGGGAGCGCAGGCAAGCCATTCGCGGTTTTGCCTGCGGCGTTCGCAATACGTGATGTGCAGGCTCTGGCGGGCACGGGTGATGCCGACATACATCAGGCGACGCTCTTCCTCTACCTTGCCGATCTCGATCGATTCGCGGTGCGGCAGGATGCCTTCCTCGACCCCCACCAGGAAAACATGCGGATATTCCAATCCCTTCGCGGCGTGCAGCGTGGAAAGCCGCACGGCGTCGATGTCGCCGGAATCCTCCTTGTCGAGCCGGTTCATGAGCGCGATGGACTGTGTCAGTTCAAGCAGGTTCTTCCCTTCCTCCTCGCCCTTGTCGCCGAGCCAGGCGGCGAATTCGCCGACATTGGCCCAGCGCGTCTGCGCCGCGCGGGCATCCTCGCGGTCGAAAAGCCAGGCCTCGTAACCAATCGCCGCCAGAAGCTCGGAGAACGCCGTCCGCGCCGGTTCGCATTCGGCCTTGCGGCGCAGGCGCCGGATAAAGTCACGAAAAGCGGTCAGCGTTTCCCATTGTCGCGCCGTGACACGCTGTCCGAAGCCAGTCTCGGCAACGGCATCGAAAAGGGCGACACGCCGCGCTCCCGCGTAGGCCCCAAGCGCCTGCAGGCTCGCCGCGCCAATGCCGCGCTTCGGCGTGACCGCCGCGCGCAGGAAGGCGGGGTCGTCGTCGGTGTTGGCGATGAGGCGCAGGTAGGCGAGGATGTCCCTGATCTCCGTCCGCTCGAAGAAAGACTGTCCCCCGGAGAGCACGTAAGGAATCCGGTGGTTGCGAAGCTGCTGCTCAAAGAGCTTGGCCAGATGATTGGAACGGTAAAGAATGGCGTAATCCGACCATTTCCGCTTGCCGCGCATCTCCTGCCAATGCGCCCGCAACCGCATCACCACGCTTTCCGCCTCGCGTTCGTTGTTCGGGCAGACGGTGACGCGCACCGGCTCGCCATGTCCAAGCTCCGACCAGAGTTTTTTCTCGAAAAGCTTGTCGTTGTGGGCAATCAGGTTGTTGGCCGCCTTCAGGATGCGCACCGTGGAACGATAGTTCTGTTCGAGCTTGACAAGTTTCAGGTGTGGAAAATCCTGCGGCAGGCGGCGCAGGTTCTCGATATCCGCCCCGCGCCAGCCGTAGATGCTCTGGTCGTCGTCCCCGACGGCGGTGAACTGCGCCCGCGCGCCAGCCAGAAGTTTCAGGAGGCTGTACTGGCAGGCGTTGGTGTCCTGGTATTCGTCTACCAGCAGATAACGCAGACGGTCCTGCCATTTTTCCCGGACCTCCGCGCGCTCGGTGAAAAGCTGCGCCGGAAGCAGGATCAGATCATCGAAATCCACCGCCTGATAGGCTTTCAGGGTTGCCTCGTAGGAGAGATATGCCTCGACCGCCAGCCGGTCCCGCTCAGCGACAGCCAGATGCCGCGCCGCTTCCGGCGTGACGCGCGCGTTCTTCCAGTGCGAAATGCGGCCTTGCACATGGCGCAGGAGGCTTTTGTCCTCGCTCTTGACCAGATCGGCGATGACGTCCAGGGCATCGGTCGCGTCAAAAATGGAAAATCCCGGCTTGTAGCCCAGGGTTTTGGCCTCCTCGCGCAGGATGCGCATGCCCAGCGCGTGGAAAGTGGAAATCCGCAATTCCCCCGCCGCGTCGGGAATCAGCTTGCCCGCGCGTTCCCGCATTTCCCGCGCCGCCTTGTTGGTGAAAGTGATGGCGGCGATGCTGTGTGGCGGCATGCCGCAGTGCTCCACGAGATAGGCGATCTTGCGGGCAATCACCCGCGTCTTGCCCGATCCGGCCCCGGCCAACACCAGAAGCGGGCCATCAAGATAGCGGATGGCCTCCTGCTGCCGCGCGTTCAGGCCGGACATGAAACGCTCGCGCCCGGGATGTTCATCGCGTAACCGTGACGCGGAGGTTGCCCATGAAGGCCAGGCGGACATTGAGCGCGGGCGTGACTTCGACACGACCATCGGCGTCGACCCGCAGCGCCTGCGTGATACCAGCCTGCCGCGCCGCTTCCCGCCAGTGCCGCGGACCGGCAATGAACAGGGGTTTCGAGAGCGCATCGGACAGGGCACCCGCCCTGTCCGATGCGGGAACCAGCACGGTCACGGCCTGGGTATGGCGCACAGGCTCACCGGCGCGGGGATCAAGCAAGTGACTGTAGCGACGGCCTTCCAGCTCGAAATAACGCTGGTAATCGCCGGAAGTGCCGACGGCCTCGCCGTCTTTCAGCGCCAGGATCGCCATCGGACCGGGTTCGCGCGGATGCTGGATGCCCACCTTCCAGGGCTGGCCGTACTTGTCACCCAGAGCCATGACATTGCCGCCGATGTTGATGAGCGCGCTTCCGATGCCGCGCGCCTTCAGCATCGCCGCCGCCCTGTCCAGCGCCGCGCCTTTCAGGTAGCCGCCAAAATCCAGCGCCAGGGAGGGATTGCCGCTCCATGCCGTCGCGCCGTCGACGTGAAGCTCCGCGATCGAGGCCGGACGCGCCCTCCAGTTCGCAAGCATTTCCGGATCCGGCAGGCGAGCCTGGAATTCGTCGTTCTGAAATCCCCACAGACGGATCAACCGACCGATACCGGGATCAAAACGATAGCCGCCTTGCGCCGCAAGCTCCCGGGCCTCGCGCAGGAAATCCCGCATTTCCGGCGTCACATTCGCCCGCCTGCCGGCGGCGAGGGCGTCGTTCAGGGCCGTAAGCTCCGAAGGTCGCCAGGCGTGATAGACGCGATTGAGGCGATCGAATTCCCGCAATATTTCGGCGGTGGCGGCTTCCGCCTCGGGTTTGCGCGCGTCGGCCACGAGAATCTCGACCCGCGTGCCAAACACGTAGGATTCCCGCCGGGTCAGGGGAGCGGGCTGGCAGGCGACAAAAAGCCCGGCGAGGAACAACAGACCGGCGAACAACCCCGCGGATGACGGCATCCCCCGGAAGCGGAAGGCGTTCCCCCTCATGTTTCAGGCCGTTTCCCGCACGCAGGCGTTGTCCGGCGCGACATGGCCCGCGCCAGCCCCCGCTTCCGCCAGAATCTCCCGCGCGGCGGCGAGGCAGGCCAGCCGCGCCACCACGCCGTAGGCGTAGAAACGGTTGGGCGGCGCGTCGGGGTTGTCGCTGCAATCGGGCATGTTGCAGCCGGTCTCGAAAGCGAGCGACTCGAAGCGCATGCCCGGCGCGTTCAGGTTTTCGTCCTTGCCGCGCGCCGAATGCACCCGGTAGAAGCCGCCAACCACATAACGATCGATCATGTAGACCACCGGCTCGGCCACAGCGTCGCGCATGGTCTCGAAGGTGTGCACACCTTCCTGCACGATGACCTCGGAAACAGCAAGCCCCCCTTTGACCACGCTCATCTTGTTGCGCTGGCGACGGTTGAGTCCGCGCACTTCCCCCGCGTCGCGCACCGTCATCACGCCCATGCCATAAGTACCCGCGTCGGCCTTGATGACGACATAGGGCATCTCGCCGATTCCGTATTCCCGGTATTTCGCGCGGGTACGGCCCAGCAGCGCATCGACGGTTTCGGCCAGTTCCTCCTCGCCCCGACGCTGGTGGAAATCAAGGCCACGGCAGGCGGAAAAGAAAGGATTGATGCACCAGGGATCGATGTCGATCAGGTCGGCAAATTCCCGCGCCACCTGGTCGTAGGCGGTGAAATGGCGGCTCTTGCGGCGTGTCGCCCAGCCGGCGGCGAGGGGCGGCAGCACGAACTGGTCGACCAGTCCTTCCAGGATGGGGGGAACCCCGGCGGACAAGTCGTTGTTCAGGAGAATCGCGCATGGGTTGAAATCCGCCAGTCCCAGGCGATCGCCATGCCGAACCAGCGGCTCCAGCAGCAGGGACTGACCGTAGGGCAGTTCGATGCGAACGGGCGCGGTCACTTCCGGAGAAAGCGTGCCGATGCGGACTTCCAGCCCGGTGTTCGCCAGGATGGCGGCAATCTGCGCCAGGTTTTGCAGGTAGAACGTGTTGCGGGTGTGATTTTCGGGGATCAGGAGAAGCTTGCAGGCGGACGGACAGAAACGCTCCACCGCGCTCATTGCCGCCTGCACACAGAGCGCGAGAAAAGCGGGATTCAGGTTATTGAAGCCGCCGGGGAAGAGATTCGTATCGACCGGCGCGAGCTTGAACCCGGCGTTCCGGAGATCGCAGGAGGCGTAGAAAGGCGGGGTGTACTCCAGCCATTGCCCGCGCAACCATTGCTCGATGGGCGCGCGGTAGGTCAGGAAGCGCCGCTCCAGCGCAAGCAGGGGACCGGTCAATGCGGTCGTTAGATGAGGAACCATGGCAAGTCACGTAAACGAGGAAAGAAGCGCTTCATTGCGACCGCCGGCGCATGCGCCAACCGGCCAGCATCCCGGAAAATGCCGCCCAGAGCAGCACACCACCAAGGGCGGCGGCAGCCAGCGCGGGCACGGACATTACCACAACTGACCAGTGGATGTCCCGGTTGAGCAGCGCCTCCACGGGGCGCGCGGGATTGACCAGCGCCCGCAACCGTTGCCGATACAGGAGGTCGGCATAGGCTTCGCGCTGCGCTTCGGCGCTGTCCATCCAGTCATGGGCGCCGTAACGCCCGGCGCGGTAAGTCCGGCCACCGAAGTGATAGCGATAGACAACGGACACCCGCGTGCCACGACCGAGGGAATAATCCAGCCGCACATCCTCCAGTCGCGCTTCGACCACCGTCCAGTCACGACTGCGCCATGCGTCCCACAGAGGCGCGCCGCCCAGCCGCCAGGCCGACGACAAACCCGCTCCACACAACAAAAAAGCCGACAGCACCAACCCGGCACGGACCATCAGGGAAGACCCGGTGGAACCACCCGCCGGACGTGAACATCTGGCCGGACGGCTGTCGCGCATGGCGTTTCCGGAAGCGCCCATTCAGCGCCCGGAAGCGCGCAAGGCATCCAGGATACACGTGTGCACACCACCAAAACCCCCGTTGCTCATGACCAGAACCTGATCGCCCGGACGGGATTCCGCCACGACGGCCCGTGTCAGGGCGCCAATGTCGTCATGCACCGAGGCGGCGTTTCCCAGGGACGCGAGCGCCTGGGCCGCATCCCAGTCCAGGTGGGCGGCATAACAGAATACCCGGTCCGCCTGGGCGAGACCGCCGGCAAGCCTTTCCTTCATCGCGCCCAGCTTCATGGTGTTGGAACGTGGCTCCAGCACGGCCAGAATGCGCGCATCACCCACCTTGCGCCGCAAACCGTCGAGAGTGGCGGCAATCGCCGTGGGGTGATGGGCAAAATCGTCGTACACCGTGACACCTGCCGCTTCGCCGCGGACTTCCAGGCGACGCTTGACGTTCCGGAATCCGGCAAGGGAACGCATCCCGGCTTCCAGCGATACCCCGGCATGGCGCGCCGCCAGAAGCGCCGCGCAGGCGTTGGAACGATTGTGCGCGCCGGTCAGCTCCCAGCGGACGCGGGCGATCTCACCGCGCGCATCCCGCAGGACGAGATTTCCCGTGGCGTCGTCCCCTTCCATCTGGAACCCTTCCCCTTCCCGCCGGGTATCGTCAAACCAGGCGACCGGCGTCCAGCAACCGCGCGCGAGCACGCGCCGCAGGCTCTCCTCCCGCGCGTTCGCCACGATCAGCCCGGAAGCGGGCAAAGTGCGCACCAGATGGTGAAACTGCGTCTCGATCGCCGCGAGATCGGGGAAGATGTCCGCATGATCGAATTCAAGATTGTTCAGGATCACCACGCGGGAACGATAATGCACAAACTTGGAGCGCTTATCGCAAAAAGCGGTGTCGTACTCGTCCGCCTCGATCACGAAGAGGGGTGTCGCGCCAAGGCGCGCGGAGACACCGAAATTCAGGGGAACGCCCCCGATCAGGAACCCTGGCTGCGCGCCAGCCTGTTCCAGAATCCAGGCAAGCATGGCGGCGGTCGTCGTCTTGCCGTGCGTGCCCGCCACCCCCAGCACCTGGCGCCCTCGCAGCACGTGTTCCGCGAGCCATTGCGGCCCGGAAACATAGGGCAGGTTCTGGTCAAGAATGGCTTCCAGCAGGGGGTTTCCACGCGAGACAGCGTTGCCCACCACGAAAACATCCGGCTTGAGGCTGACCTGGTCCGCGCCATAGCCCTCGGTCAACGCGATCCCGGAGGCGCGCAACTGGTCGCTCATGGGCGGATAGACATTGGCGTCGCAACCGGTGACCCGATAACCCGCCTGGACCGCCAGTTGCGCCAGTCCGCCCATGAACGTGCCACAGATTCCCAGAATGTGGAGATGTTCCCGTTTTTGCATGGAATTTCCTAAAGCGCCCGCCGCCCAGTAAAATCGGGACGATTCTACTTGATTCGCAGCACGCGACATGTTTTCTTCCCATCGCAGCCACCCAGGCCGTACCGCGATTTCCCGAATCCGCATCGCCAGCACCGCGGCGCGCCTGATGGCGCAGGACGGCATTACCGATCCGGCGCTGGCCAAGAAAAAGGCAGCGCGCCAGTTGAACCTGCCAGGCAACACGCCCATGCCGGACAACGCCGAGGTGGAGGCGGAGCTGCGCCTTTACCACGCGCTCTACCAGCATGAAGCGCAACCGGCGCATCTTGCCGCGCTGCGCGAGGAAGCACTGCGCGTCATGGAGCTGCTCGGTCCGTTCCGCCCCTACCTCACCGGTCCGGTGCTGGAAGGAACGGCGGGCCTGTTTTCACCCATCGACCTGATGCTGTTCGCCGACAGCGCCAAGGAAGTGGAAATCTTCCTGCTCAACCGAAACCTGCCGTTCGAACATCTGGATCCACGCCACGAACAGGCCGAAGTGATCCTGAAACTTTCCACGCCGACGGCGGAGGCCAATCTCGTCATTTTCCCGCCACGATTCGAGCGCCACCGCTTTCATTACCGCGACGGACGTTTCCGCGAACGGGCAACCCCGGAACGCCTGAAGAAACTGCTGGAGCAACCATGTCCCTGAAAGGCCGGCGCGCCCTGTGCGCCTTTCTCGCCATGCTCGCATTCGGCGCGTCGGCGACGGATCGCGCGTCGCAAAGCGGAGCATCCGCACAGGACGCCGCCTTGCGCCGCCTGTTCGCGCACATCCTGCCCGATTCGCAAGGAAAACCCGCAAGCCTCGCCACCTGGCGCGGACAGATGCTGGTCGTCAACTTCTGGGCAACCTGGTGCGTTCCCTGCCGCGAGGAATTGCCCGCATTCTCCCGCGTGCAGGCAAAATTCCAGGGACTGGGCGTGCAATTTGTCGGGATCGCCCTGGATTCCGCCGACAAGGTGCGGCAATTCTCCAGGAAATACCCGGTTGTTTTCCCGCTTCTCATTGACGCGCAACAGGATTTGATGACGTTGATGGCGGACCTGGGCAATCCGTTCATGGGCCTCCCCTTCACCCTGCTGATCGACCGCCAGGGCAGAATCGTGGCACGCAAGCCGGGCAGGCTGCCGGAGCGGGAGCTACTCCAGTGGATGGCCCCCCTCTCCCGGGAACAGGACAAGACCGCGAAAGCGGGCAAGAACGGGAAATCCCGGCCATAGGCCGGAAAAGCGCGCAAAAACCCGCGCCATTGCGCGTAACTTCGCCCAAAATGCAAATCCCCATCATGGTATCCGTGTGTGGAAACTGGACAGATCACCAATTTTTGCGGCAAACTTGCGCCCATGACGAAGAAAAACGCCCACAAGGCAACGCGCCAGATACCACGTCCCCGGCTTCTGGTGCTGCATGGCCCCAATCTCAATCTGCTTGGCGCGCGCGAGCCGGAGCATTACGGTTCGGCAACGCTGGCCGAAATCAATCTGGCGCTGGCGCGCCGGGCCGAGGCGGCGGGCGTGGACCTGGAAGCTTTCCAGAGCAACCACGAAGGCGCGCTGATCGAACGCATTCACGCGGCGCGCGCGGAAGGCGTGCGCCACATCATCATCAATCCAGCGGCCTGGACGCACAGCAGCATCGCCATCCGCGACGCCCTGGCGGCCGTGGCGATTCCGTTCGTCGAGGTGCACCTTTCCAACGTGCATGCGCGCGAACCATTTCGGCAGCATTCCTTTTTTTCCGACCTGGCCCTAGGCGTCATTACCGGACTGGGACACCAGGGATATTTGTTGGCGCTTGAATTCCTGCTCAACAAACTTCTTACAGACGAATAATCCATTCACTCGAACCGGCAGGGAGCGCGAAAACGCGCCCACGCCATTTCCCCTGGGCAAGGCACCGCGGCGATCTCGCGTTTCTTCGCTTTTCCCCGGTATCAGGAGGAGCCACACAATGGATCTGCGCAAACTCAAGAAACTGATCGATCTGGTACAGGAGTCCGGGATTTCCGAGCTGGAGGTCACGGAAGGCGAGGAAAAGGTGCGCATCGCCAAGTTCGCGCCGGGCGCGCCGGTCGCCTACGCGCCGTTGCCCGCCACCCTGCCCGCGTCCGTACCGGGCGTCTCCTCCGTGAATCTCGATGACGAGGAAGAAAGCGCGCCCGAAGGTCACATCGTCAAATCGCCGATGGTGGGCACGTTCTACCGTTCCCCCTCGCCTGGGGCCAACGCTTTCGCCGAAATTGGCCAGAACGTCAAGCAAGGGGACACCCTGTGCATCATCGAAGCCATGAAACTCCTGAACGAGATCGAAGCCGATGTGGCTGGCGTCATCAAGGAAATCCTGGTCGAAAACGGCCAGCCCGTGGAATTCGGCGAACCCCTGTTCGTCATCGGCTGACGGACGGTTCGCATGTTTGAAAAAATCCTCATCGCGAATCGCGGCGAAATCGCGCTCCGAATCCAGCGCGCCTGCCGGGAACTGGGCATCAAGACCGTCGCGGTATATTCCGAAGCCGACCGCGAAACAAAATACGTCAAGTTGGCGGACGAGGCCGTCTGTATCGGTCCCGCCGCTTCCGCGGGCAGTTATCTCAACATGCCCGCCATCATTTCGGCGGCGGAAGTCACGGACGCGCAGGCCATTCATCCCGGTTATGGTTTTCTGTCGGAAAACGCCGACTTTGCCGAGCGCGTGGAGTCCTCCGGCTTCGTGTTCATCGGCCCGAAAGCCGACACCATTCGGCTGATGGGCGACAAGATTTCCGCCAAGGAAACCATGAAAACCGCCGGTGTTCCCTGCGTGCCGGGCTTCGATGGCGCGTTGCCGGATGGCCTGAAGGATGTCGCTAGCATCGCCAAGCGCATCGGCTACCCGGTCATCATCAAGGCGGCAGGCGGCGGCGGCGGGCGTGGCATGCGTGTGGTGCATACCGAAGCGGCGCTGCCGGGCGCCGTCACCATGACGAAGACGGAAGCGCAAACCGCGTTCGGCAATCCCACCGTCTACATGGAAAAATACCTGGAGAATCCCCGCCACGTGGAAATCCAGATCCTGTCCGACCGGTACGGCAACGCTGTTTACCTGGGCGAGCGGGATTGCTCCATGCAGCGCCGCCACCAGAAAATCATCGAGGAAGCGCCCGCTCCCCTGATCCCTCCCCGGCAGATCGCCCGCATCAGCGAACGCTGCGCCGAAGCCTGCCGCAAGATCGGCTATCGCGGAGCCGGCACTTTCGAGTTTCTCTACGAAAACGGCGCGTTCTATTTCATTGAAATGAACACGCGCGTGCA
This sequence comes from Zoogloeaceae bacterium, assembly GCA_031276915.1. Classification (GTDB taxonomy): domain Bacteria; phylum Pseudomonadota; class Gammaproteobacteria; order Burkholderiales; family Rhodocyclaceae; genus Azovibrio. The sequence continues at coordinate 12,700 of JAISME010000067.1, read as the reverse complement.
GGTCGAGCATCCGGTGACGGAGGCCATTACCGGCATCGACATCGTGCAGGAACAAATCCGGGTCGCCGCGGGCGAACGGCTGCGCTTGCGGCAACGCGATGTCACCGTGCACGGCCATGCGATCGAGTGCCGCATAAACGCCGAAGATCCCTACACGTTTACACCATTTCCCGGCAAGATCGAGTTTTATCATCCGCCCGGCGGTCCAGGCATCCGCGTTGATTCGCACATTTACCAAGGGTACACGGTGCCGCCGTATTATGACTCCATGATCGCCAAGGTGATCGCCCATGGCGACACGCGTGAACAAGCCATCCGCCGGATGCGCATTGCGCTTTCGGAAATGGGCGTGGGCGGCATCAAGACCAATATTCCCTTGCACCAGGAACTGATGCAGGATGCCCGTTTCATCGAGGGCGGCACCAGCATCCATTATTTGGAGCAGCGCCTGGCCGACAAGGGCGAGGTCAAGGGTTAACGGCGGCATGACCTGGATCAGCGTCTCTTTCCTGACCGACGCGGCGCGGGCCGAGCCGTTGTGCGACGCGCTTCTGGAAGCGGGCGCGCTTTCCGCGAGTATTGAGGATGCCGATGCCGGAACACCCGCCGAGAAACCGCAATTCGGCGAGCCAGGCACGGGAAACAGCACGCCGGCCTGGTGGCCGCGTTCCCGCGTCGTTGCCCTGTTCGAGGAAGATGTCCCCATTCATCGCACGGTGGCGGCAGTCGCCGCCGCGCTCGCCTTGCCGCGGTTGCCGGATTTCGCGCTGGCGCGGGTGGAAGCGGAAAACTGGGTGCAATTGACGCAGGCCCAGTTCGGGCCGATCCGGATTTCGGACCGGCTCTGGATCGTGCCTTCCTGGCGCGAAGCGCCCAACCCGGAGGCCATCAACCTGCACCTTGATCCCGGCATGGCGTTCGGCACCGGCACGCATCCCACAACGCGACTTTGCCTCGAATGGCTGGAAAAAACGCTGGTCCCCGGCCAGAGCCTGCTGGATTACGGCTGCGGTTCCGGCATTCTCGCCATTGCCGCCGCCAGGTTGGGCGCTGCCCCGATCACGGGCGCGGACATCGACCCCCTGGCCGTGACAGCTGCGCGCGCCAACGCGGAAAAAAACGACGTCATGGTCCGTTTCGTGGAAAGCGACACGCCGCTGGCGGGTGAATACGACGTGGTGATCGCCAATATCCTGGCCAATCCCTTGCGCGTCCTGGCCCCTGCCCTTGCCGCTCGCGTACGGCCCGGCGGCTGGCTGGTCCTTTCCGGGATACTGGAAAGCCAGGCGGAAGAACTCATCGCGCTCTACGCTCCCATGATTCCATTGGGCCTGGTAGACAGCCTTGAAGGCTGGGTTTGCCTTGCCGGTATCCGACCATGTTCCTGACACGCTGCCCGCATTGCCGCACCACCTTCCGCCTGAATGAAGCGCAACTGGCCGCGCGCGGTGGTCGCGTGCGCTGCGGCGCGTGCAAGCTGATCTTCAATGCCCTGGAAAATCTGCTGGACGAACACCATCTGGCCAGACAGAAACCCGCCACATCCGATTCCCCCGTCGCGCCGCCATCGCCGACCTCCACCGCAACGTCCATACCCGCATCCATCGATCCATCCCAAGAACTGACACACACATTGATCCTGATGCCGGCCCCTCCCCCGGAACCATATCCGCGCACAACAACAATCCCCCCTCCGCCTCCTGCCACTGAACCCCGCGCCACGCCGCCGGCGCGCCGGAAACCCGCCACGCATGCGGAAACAGCACACCCGGAACAGGCGCATGCGCCCCCCGAAACACCGGTTGCCAATCCGGATGCCCACGCAACACGACTTCAGCAGGAACGCATTGCCCGGCAAGCCGCGCTGGAAGAACAGAAACAGGCATCGGCGGAAACCGTGCGGCAGCAAACGCTGGAAGCGGGTCTGCGCGCGCCCCGGCACGCGCGGGAACTTCCCGGCTATTCGCCCTGGTCGTCTTCGCTCCTGGACAATCCGGACAGGGAAAACGATTCCCCGGTCTGGCCGTTCGCGCTGGCCGCCGCGCTGCTGGCGCTGGCGCTGGCCACGCAGGCGGTCTATCACTATCGCGGCGATCTGGGCCGCAGGTTCCCCCTGGCGGCGCAGGTCAGCAAAACGCTGCGGCTCACGACGCCCCTGCCGCGGGAGAAAGCGCGGATTTCCATCGAGGAATTCGACATGAAGACCGAAAGCGAAGCCTCGCGCCTGCGATTCCTGCTGACCTTGAGGAACGACGCGCCCTATGCGCTTGCCTGGCCGCACCTGGAGCTCACCCTGCGCGACGCCGATGACGCCACCCTGGCGCGCAAGGTGCTGCCGCCCCGGGAATATCTGCCAACCGGGACGCCCAGCGCGTTCCCTTCCGGCAATACCCAGGTTCGCATGCTTCTGGACAAAGGCGACCTGCCGGTCTTCGGCTACCAGATCGATTATTTCTATCCATGAATTTCCATTCATGGATTTTCATCCACGAACCAACAACAGGGAGCATCCCGGCATGTCCAGCCAACACACGCTGATCTGCGGCTCCATTGCCTACGACAATATCATGGTCTTTCCCGACCGCTTCAGGAACCACATCCTGCCGGAGCAGATCCACGTTCTGAACGTGTCCTTCCTGGTGCCGGAAATGCGCCGGGAATTCGGCGGCTGCGCGGGCAATATCGCCTACAATCTCCGGCTCCTGGGGGAAACGCCGCTCATCATGGCGACGGTGGGTGATGATGCCCAGCCCTATCTGGACCGACTCGCCAGCCTCGGCCTGCCGGATATTCATGTGCGCCGCGTGCCCGGCGCGTTTACCGCCCAGGCTTTCATCACCACCGACCTGGACGACAATCAGATCACGGCCTTTCATCCTGGCGCGATGATGTTTTCGCACCAGAACCATGTGCGCGACGCGCAAGGCGTGCGGCTGGGCATTGTCGCGCCCGATGGTCGAGAGGGCATGCTGCAGCACGCCCGCGATTTTGCCGGGGCGCGTATCCCATTTATCTTCGATCCCGGCCAGGGTCTGCTGCTTTTCAACGGCGAGGAACTCCTGGAATTCCTGGATCAGGCCGATTACGCCTGTTTCAACGACTACGAGGCCAGGCTGGCTTCCGAGCGCACGGGGCTTTCCATTGAGCAACTGGCAAAGCGAGTCGACGCCCTGGTCGTGACCAGGGGAGGCGACGGTTCCGACATCTACACGGAAGGCCGCCGCCTGTCCATTCCCTGCGCCAGCGCGCGGGCGCTGGTCGATCCCACGGGTTGTGGCGACGCCTATCGCTCCGGACTGATCCACGGCATCCTGAACAATTGGGACTGGCAAAAAACCGGCCAGTTGGCCGCCCTCATGGGTGCTTGCAAAATCGCCAGCCAAGGCCCGCAAAACCATGCTCCCAGCCGTGACGAGATCGCAGAAACCTACCATCGGGAGTTTCACGCCAGCCTTTGGTAATCCCGGAGGCAATCTCCATCGTGGCCCTCCCCGCGCTTGCCATCTGCCGCAGCTTTGGCAGTCCGCCAGCAATGCAGGAAACAATGGACAATCAGCGCGCATGGAGACAACGCGGGAATTGTCCCTTGCCGGGCTACTCCGTTTCCTCGCCCCGGTCTTTTCGCGGAATGGTTTCCGGGTCGGCGATGATGGAGCGGTAGATTTCCACGCGGTCGCCCGGTTTCAAAGGGGTGTCGAGTTTGGCAAGCTTGCCGAAGACGCCGACTTTCTGTGTTTCCAGATCGATCTGCGGACATTGCCGCAGGATGCCGGAACATTCGATGGCCTCCCGGACCGTTGTCGCTTCCGGGACTTCGAGGTTGAGCCAGACCTGTTGGTTGGGTTCGGAATAGGCAACGCCGACTTGCATGGAAGACCTCGTTTTTCAGGCACTGGCCGGGGGTATTTGCGGCAACGCCACCGCGTTCCCGCGACGCGTTTCCAGGCGAGCGTCGAGCACACGCTTTCCCGCAAGCAGAAAGCCCATGACGGCGAACGCGCCCGGCGGCAGGATCATGAGAAGCGCGCCGCCGTGCTCATGCAGGCGGATTTCCAGAAAGGCGAAACGCGCGCCCAGAAGCTGTGACGCCTGGGCAAACAGGGTGCCGCTCCCCAATCCCTCGCGGATCAGGCCGATGACGACAAGCGCGAACGTAAAGCCAAGCCCCATCGCCAGACCATCGACGAAGGAAGCGCGCACGCCGTTCCGGGATGCGAAGGCTTCCGCGCGCCCCAGAATGGCGCAATTCACCACGATCAGGGCGATGAAAAGCCCCAGGACCTTGTAGAGTTCGTGCAACCAGGCGTTCAGGGCCATGTCCACCACCGTGACCAGGCTCGCGATCAGGACGATAAAGACGGGAATGCGCACTTCCTGGCTCACTACGCCGCGCAACAGGGCGACGAGGACATTGGAGGTGGCCAGCACCGCCGTGGTGGCAAGGCCCATGCCCAGTCCATTGGCGCCGCTCGTCGTCACCGCCATTGTGGGGCAGAGCGCCAGCATTTGCGCGAAAACGACATTGTTGTCCCAGATTCCGTCCCGCACCAGGGTTTTCACAGGGGGATTCATGATGCGCCTCCTTGTCCGTTTTCCTTTTCCGCGCCGGCCCGCGCCTCGCCCAGAATGACCGCCCGGTGGCGGGAGAAGGTTTCCAGCCCGTCCCGCACCGCGTTTACGACCGCGCGCGGCGTGATCGTGGCCCCGGCGAACTGGTCGAAATCGCCGCCATCCTTCTTGACCGCCCAATTGGCCGTCTCGAGCGTTTTGCCGGAAAAGTCCCGAATCCAGTCGCTCTTGGCGGTTTCGATCTTGTCGCCCAGCCCTGGCGTTTCGGTGTGTTTCAGGACGCGTACGCCGAGCACCCGGCCCTCCCGGTCGACAGCCATCAGGACGGCGATCTCGCCGCCGTACCCCTTGCCGGAAACCGTAAACACCACGCCCCGGGTGACACCATCCCGCAGCGCCCGGTAAACCGTGAGCGGGGAAGCGCCAGCTTCCACATCGACCCGAACACCACCGGCCGCGATGTCGTTTTCCGCGAAGCCTTGCGGCAAGACCTGCGCGAGCGAATCGCGCAAATCCCGCGCCTCGGCTTCCCGAATGGCTTCCCGCGTGGCGCTGGCGGCCCAGGCAAGCGAAGCGGAAGCAAGAAGGGCAACCGCGCCCAGGAGCAGGGGCGGGTAGAACGGGCGACGCTTCCATTCCTCCAGATGCATGCTCAGCCTCCCTTGCCGGCATCCGCCATGTCCGGGCGCGGAATGAGCGGTTTTCCAGAACGGGTGCGCCCCAGGATGCGCGGCTTCACAACGCGGTCGATGATGGGCGTCATGGCGTTCATGAGCAGAACGGCGAAAGCCGCGCCTTCCGGATAACCGCCCAGCGTGCGGATGATCCAGGTCATCAGGCCGACACCCAGTCCAAATACGAGCCGCCCCGGATCCGTGGTGGGGGAGGTCACGTAGTCGGTGGCGATGAAGAATGCGCACAGCATCAGCGCGCCGGAGAGCAGATGTTGTTCGGCGCTCATGAATCTTTCGGGCGCGACACCATGCGCGAACAGGGCCGGAAGCAATACCCCGGCGAGGACGCCGACGGGCGCGTGCCAGCGGATGACGCCAGCCGCCAGCAGGAAAAGCCCGCCCAGGAAGATCAGGAGCGCCGAGGATTCGCCAAGACTGCCGGAACGCACGCCCAGCCAGGAAAGTCGCGGCGCGTGACCACCGGAAAAAGCGTGCAGCAGGTCGACACCCCGGGCAAGCTCGGTTTTCGCGTACCCCAGGAGTGACGCGCTCGTCATGGCATCGGGAAGCGGCGCCTGGCCCAGGGTGATGCGCAGTCCTTCGAGAAATCCCGGCGCAGGAATGGAAACGAGCGGCAGCGGCGTCACCCACGCCGTCAATTGCAGTGGAAAAGAGATGAGGAGCGCCACCCGCGCCACCATGGCCGGATTGAAGACATTCTGTCCCAGGCCACCGAACACCTGCTTTCCGATGACGATGGCGATACCCCCCCCAAGCGCGCCGACCCACCAGGGCGACCAGGGCGGCAGGGTCATGGCGAGGAGCCAACCCGTGAGGAGCGCCGAGCCGTCGAAGAGCGTCCGCCCGACCGCTTTCCCCCCCAGAAGGCGCAGGCTCGCGAACTCGCAGACCAAGGCGGAAAGAAGCGTGACAACCCACAGGAAGAACGCCGGCCAGCCGTAGAGCCAGAAACCAAACAGGGTGGCGGGCACGAGCGCCAGTTGCACGAGCAGCATGATGCGCCCGACGCCACCACCACCGTGGGCATGCGGCGTGGCGAACATCCGTTCGGCGCGATAGGCAATCGGGGTCATGCGCCAACCTCCTCAACACGTTCGATCTTTTCCGTGGCGGCTTTCGCCGCCGCCGCGGCAGCCCGTTCGGCCTTGCGGCGGGCAGCGGCTTCCGCCTTTTCGCGGGCTTCGGCTTCCAACCGGGCCGTCCGCGCCTGGGCCAGCTTGCGGGTCGCTTCCGTACGCAACCTGGCGCGCTCCTCAGCGGCGAGACTTCCCTTGGCGTGCGCGAAATACTGTACCAGCGGGATGCGCGCCGGACAGACATAGGCGCAGCAACCGCAGGCGATGCAATCCTTGAGCCCGATCCCGACCGCGCCTTTCAGATCGCCGGCTTCAGCGCGGCGCGCCATTTCCAGCGGCAGGAGACCAATGGGGCACGCGCGTACACAGCTTGCGCAGCGAATGCAGGGATTTTCCACCGCGCCGTTCGCTTCGGCGGCGACAAGCGCCAGGATGCCGCTCGTTCCCTTGACCACGGGCACACGGGCATGCGGGAGCGACATGCCCATCATCGGCCCGCCCATGACGAGACGCGCGGGCTCCCGGGAAAGACCGCCCGCGCAACGAAGCACATCCTCGACCAGCGCGCCCACGGGCACAAGAAAGTTGCCGGGGGCGCGCACCGCGCCGCCATTTACCGTGACGATCCGCGCGACGAGCGGGCGGCCCAGGCGTACCGCGTCCGAAACGGCCTTCGCCGTGCCGACGTTGTGTACAACCACGCCAACATCGGCGGGAAGGCGTCCGGCGGGGATTTCCCTGCCGGTCAGCACAAGCGTCAACTGCTTTTCCGACCCCATCGGATAGCGGGCGGGCAGCGGGCGGATGGCGATTTCTCCGTGGTTTTCCGCCGCTTTTTCCATGGCGGCGACAGCTTCCGGCTTGTTGTCCTCGATGCCGACCAGGGCTTCCTTCGCGCCCGTCGCGTGCAGCATGATCCGAATGCCGTCAACAATGGTGGCGGCTTCGTCGCGCATCAGGCGATCGTCGCAGGAAAGATAGGGTTCACACTCGCCGCCGTTGACAATGAGCGTGGCGACACCGGCCTTTTTCGAGGAGGAAAGCTTCAGGGCGGCGGGAAAGGTCGCTCCGCCCATGCCGACAACACCAGCGGCAGCCACCCGGCGGCTGATTTCCGCCGGATCAAGCGCGAAGGGATCGTCACAGGCTTCCAGATCATCCGCCCAGGCGTCCTCACCATCGGCTTCCAGCGTGACGGCGAGCACGGGCAGGCCCGAGGGATGCGGCGCGGGAATCTCGCCGATGGCGGCAACCACGCCGGAAGTCGGCGCGTGAATGGCGGCGGAAACCGCGCCCTGCGGCTGCGCAAGCAACGCTCCTTTCCCGACTCGCTGTCCGACCAGCACCGTCGGAAGCGCCGGCGCACCCAGATGCTGCGCCAGTGAAACATACAGGCGTTCTGGCGTCGGCATCACGCGCGTTGCCGCGTCAGCGGCGGGCCGCTTGTGGTCTTCCGGATGCACGCCCCAGGAAAACCCGAAGAATTTTTCCATCAGGCCCATGTCGTCGGCTCCGTGTTCATGCGCGTTCGCACCAGGCAGGAAGTGGCCGCGGCATCACCCAGTGCGGCAGGGTGACAGGCGCGGGAGTCATCTGAATGGCCTCGGTCGGACAGCGTTCGACGCAGGCGGCGCAACCGGTGCAGGCCTCCTTCAGGACGTTGTGAATCTGCTTGGGCGCGCCGACGATGGCGTCCGTCGGGCAGGATTTGAAGCAGCGGCAGCAGCCAATGCACAGATCCTCGGCGACGAACGCCAGTTTCGGGCCTTCGTCGGCCATGCCCGAAAGGTCAAGGTCGAGCCCCAGCTTTTCGGCGATCGCCCGCGCCACGGTCTTGCCGCCGGGCGGGCAGCAGGTGGCCGCAGCCACGCCGTCGGCGATGGCCGCCGCCGCGCCCGCGCAGCCGGGATAACCGCACTGGCCACAGTTGGTGCCGGGAAGGAGCGCCTCGATTTCCGCGACACCGGCATTGGACTCCACGGCCAGAAGCTTCCCGGCAATGCCGAGGACGAGGCCCAGTGCGGCGCCGAGGACAGTGAGGCTCAAAACCGCGGCAATCATTTTTTCCTCCTCCTAGACGCTCAATCCCGAAAACCCCATGAACGCCAGGGCCAGGAGACTGATGGTGACAAACGCAATCGGCGCGCCGGCGAACGCGGCGGGCACGCGGGAAAGGGCGATGCGTTCCCGAAGTCCCGCGAAAATCATCAGGACCAGCGTAAAACCCACGGCTGAACCGAAGGCGTAGGCCAGGCTCCGGAAAAAACCGTGCTGCTGCTGCACATTCAGGAGCGAAACTCCCAGCACGGCGCAATTCGTCGTGATGAGCGGCAGGTAGATGCCGAGCGATTGATAAAGAACAGGGCTTGCCTTCCGGATGAACATTTCCGTGAACTGCACCACCGAGGCGATCACCAGGATGAAGGTGAGGATGCGCAGGAACGCAAGACCAAGGGGCGTGAGCAGCCAGTGTTCCAGCATCCAGCTCGCCGCCGCCGCAAGCGTCAACACGAAGGTGGTCGCCATGCCCATGCCCAGGGCGCTTTCCAGATTCCGGGAAACGCCCATTACCGGGCAAAGCCCGAGAAACTTGATGAGCACCACGTTGTTGACCAGGGCCGTGGAGATCAAAAGCAAAAGAAGTTCCGTCATATGTCGGTGACTGTTGTGACTGTTATCTGTCGTTGCGGTCGCGCATGGAATCCGGATACACACCGGGGGACGGCGTTTTTCCGTCCCGTTCCAGCCGAGAATTGTCCTGGGCGCTTTCCCTGCAATGTGCGTGCCAGCTCTCTCGATGCCTGTGTCCACGCCGTTTTCCGGCGTTGCCGCCCCAATTTGTTGCGGCTTGCACCGATTTTGTGCGCCATTTGTCGCATCGATTGTCGCAAACGCGACAAAATGCCGCGCGTTGCGGCAAATGGCGTGTGGCATGAAACCTGCGTAAACTCCACATCATGCATTCACGTTCTGTTCTGCACCCTTCCGTTCCGGACGAAGCGCCGGACACGCTTTCCGTGTCGTCCCCGCATCACCATGCCCTGCTGGCGGCGATGGTAGACGAAGCGCCGGTCGCGCTGGCGCTCATCGACCACGCGGGACAAGCGCTTCTGGACAACCGGGAATACAAGAAACTGGTCGCCGACCTGGGCGCGCGGGACCTGGCGCGCCGCATTCTGGACATGGCGCTGCCGGACTGGCGCACAGCCATACGGACGCCTGCCTTCCAGGGATTTCGCGCGCGCGAATTGCGCATCGAGCGTCCAGGGGCGGCAGCCTTGCGCTGGTTTTCCTGTTCGCTGCGTCCCCTCGACATTCGAACCGGCGACGCCTGCCTGCTGCTGGCCGTTGACGACACCACCAGCCTGCGCCGGGAGCAGGAAAACGCGCGGCTGGCGATCCTGCGCGCCCACCTTCTGGAGGAAGAGCACGCGGATGTGCTGCGGGAGAGTCTTTCCGCCGCCCTGTATCAACTGGAAGGACCATTGAACGTGATGCGTTCCGCCATCCATCTCCTGAAACACCCCGATTCCGCGGTGTCGGGCGTACTCGCTTCCGCCCTGGCCGACGGGCGCGCCCATCTGGAGGCGCTGCGCCGGCTGATTCCGCTCGAACCCCGCGAAGCCTTCACGCTCGTCAATCTGAACGAGGTGCTGCACGATGTGCTGAATGTCGCCACGCAGGACATGTTACGGAACGGCGTCACCGTCAACTGGCAACCCGACGCCCTGCCGGCCATCCTGGGGCGTCCCATGCAATTGCACGCGCTTTTCAAGGCATTGGTCGACAACGCCATCGACGCGGTTTCCGGGCGCGGCTGGAAGAATCGCGAGCTGTGCCTGTCGACCCGGCTTTCCGGGGCATACGTGCAGGTGTTCGTTGACGATTGCGGGCCGGGCGTGCCGGTGGATTTGCGCCTCAAGGTTTTCGAACCCTTTTTCACCACCCGGACGAACCAGGGACAGCATCTGGGTACCGGGCTTTCGCGCGCGCTGGAAGTGGCTTGCGAACACGGCGGCACACTGGCGCTCGCCGACGCGCCCTGCGGCGGTTGCCGGGCCTTCGTGGAACTGCCGGTCGAACAGGGGGAAAGACAGGAGGAGCTTGACGCATGAACGGCATTCCGATCATATCCACCGATCCGCCATCGTCCGCTGTGCTGCCCTGCATCACGGGGCACTGCGAGAATCACGACTGGCGCACGGCCCAACTGGAGGCGCTCTACCGCGTGAGCCAGGTGCTTTCCCGCTCGCTCAACTACCGGGAAACCATCCGCGAGGTCCTGCGCGTTCTCGAAAACCACGCCGGACTTACGCGCGGTTTCATCAGCGTCGTCGAGCCGGATGGCGGCATGGTCGCGCAGATTGCGCACAACGTGACCGCGAACCGTTTCGAATCCGTCCCCTACCAGACGGGCGAGGGCATCATCGGCCATGTCCTGGAAAAGAGCCGTCCGCTCATTCTGGCGCGCATCGGGGATGACCGGCGTTTTCTCGACAAGGCTGGCGCCTGCGATCCCGACCTGCCCATCGTCGCCGTCCCGATCAAAGCGGCCGGGCACCTGAAAGGGGTGCTCGCCGCGCAGCCGGACATTGAGAACGATCCCCTGCTCGACGAGCGCGCGCATTTCCTGGAAATGATCGCCAACCTCGTAAGCCAGAGCCTGCAGCTCTCCCTGGAAGTGGAACAGGAGAAACATGTCATTCAGGAGGAACGCGATCATCTGCGCCGTACCGTGCGACACCAGCACGGCTTCGACAGCATCGTGGGCCGCTCCGCCGCCATGCGGCGCATCTTCGAGCAGATGCGGCTGGTTTCGAAATGGAACACCACCGTGCTCATCCGGGGCGAGACCGGCACCGGCAAGGAACTCGTCGCCAACGCCATCCACTACAATTCCCCGCGCGCCCGCGGCCCGCTCGTGAAACTCAATTGTGCGGCGCTTCCGGAAAACCTGCTGGAATCAGAGCTTTTCGGCCACGAGCGCGGCTCCTTCACTGGCGCGGTCGGCAGCCGCAAGGGACGCTTCGAGCAGGCGGACGGCGGCACGCTCTTCCTGGACGAGATCGGCGAGATTTCCCCCGCCTTCCAGTCCAAGCTCCTGCGCGTATTGCAGGAAGGCGAATTCGAACGTGTCGGCGGCAGTCGCAGCATCAGGGTCGACGTGCGCATCATCGCCGCCACCCACCGCGACCTGGAAGCGGCGGTCGCCCGGGGCAATTTCCGCGAGGATCTCTTCTACCGGCTGAACGTGATGCCCATCGACCTGCCGCCGCTGCGCGAGCGTCCCGAGGACATCCCCGACATCTGCCGCCACCTTCTTGCCAAGATCGGCAGGGAACAAAAAAGAAAACTCACCCTGAACGACCAGGCCCTGCGCACGCTTGTCCAGCACGGCTGGCCGGGCAATGTGCGCGAACTGGAAAATTGCCTGGAACGCGCGGCGGTGCTTTCCGAAAACGGCATGATCGACCGCAGGCTGATCCGCACCTTTCCCCGCGAATCCCCGCGCGCGCATGCCGTGCCCTCCAGGACCGATGTACAGACCGAGGAAGAGGAGGAAACGCCAGATCCGGAAGAGGCAACGCGCGCCGAACGCGAACGCATCATCAACGCCCTGGAGCAAACAGGCTGGGTACAGGCCCGCGCCGCGCGCCTGCTCGGCATGACCCCGCGCCAGATTGCCTACCGCATCCAGATCCTGAATATCGCGCCCAGGGCATGAACCGCTTTCGCCGAATCCCCGTTTCGTCGGGAGAAACTCCCTCGAACCTTCATCGCCCCTGTTGTACCCCGCCCACGGCATCCTCCCCTGGCGCGCAATATGTTTGATGAAACAGGCGCTTGCTTCTGTCCAGTTCCTTTTTGCCTTGCCGACCTCACTAGCCGGCAAGGCGCGACCGGAATCCCAACATCCATCTTCGGAAAGGTATTCACCCTTTTGCGTTACCCCTGTAGCGGCACCGGGAGGGCAGGTACTTGGAAACCTTTGTGAAGTTGGTAAGTTGATCCACTCCTTTGTAACCATGGTAGTGCAGGGTGCATCCCCATGTGATGGAGCCGCCCGCTGCCAGTGGCTTGGAGGGCCATCCGTAGACCGGATCGAACGGCCCGGTTCCCGGAACAAGGTGAAGCGCGATGTTCAAATTATCCAGTACCTTGTTTTTGTCGCTGCCAAAATAAATCCCGATGGCGCCATCGCCGTCGCGGCCCGGCTGAGTTGAACCATCCACTTTCAGACTTGATATTGTTATTTTCTTGATGTGTTTCGTTGGTTTGAACTCGTATCTGTAGCTGGTTGCGGCCGGCTTCCCGGTGCCGTAATAAGTGGTAATCTCAGTGGCTCCTTTCTTTCCCCCG
>JAISME010000018.1 GCA_031276915.1 Zoogloeaceae bacterium | reverse complement strand
CGACGAGGCCATCTACCTGGGAGATTACATTGTCGTCATGTCCGCGCGACCGGGCACGATCCGGCTTCTGCTGGAAAATCACTGCGCGCATCCGCGTGACCGCGCGGACACGGATTTCGCAACCTTGCGCAAACGTGTCTTCCGGGAGTTTTTCGCGGCGCCGCAAACAGCACGGCCTTTCGTCTACAGCATCTGATCGTCCGGGAAACCGCTGGACCGACTCCGTCCGCCCGGAGGCTCCCCCACCCTGGGATTCCTTCGCGTCATGTCCAGCGGGCATGGGCGACCATGACCCCGCGAAGATGGAAAATATTCTTCGCGCTAGAATAGACGAAAGCCTTTTCCGCGCTCATCGCCATGAATCGTCCAAGCCACCACCCATACCCGCCCGAAGAATACCTGAACCGGGAATCAAGTCTCCTGGCCTTCAATCGCCGGGTATTGTCCCTGGCGCAGGACGAAACGGCGCCGCTCCTGGAGCGCCTGCGTTTCCTGTGCATCGTCTCCAGCAACATGGACGAGCTTTTCGAGATTCGCGTGAGCGGCCTCAAGGAACAAATCCGGGCAGGAACGACCACGCGCACAACCGATGGCCTGACGCCGCAGGAAGTATTGCGGCAGGTGAGCGCCGAAGCGCACGCGCTGGTCGAGACGCAATACCGGATTTTCAACGAGGCGCTCCTGCCCGCGCTGACCGCCGAAGGCATTCGTTTCATTCGCCGTTCCGACTGGAACGAGGCGCAGCGCGCCTGGATACGGGATTATTTTTTCCGGGAAATGCTGCCGGTTCTCACTCCCATCGGACTTGATCCCTCGCACCCGTTTCCGCGCGTCCTGAACAAAAGCCTCAATTTCGCCGTGGAACTCTCCGGCAAGGATGCCTTCGGGCGCAAATCCGACGCGGCCATCGTGCAGGCGCCGCGCGCGTTGCCGCGTGTTGTGCAGTTGCCGCCGGAACTGGCGGGCTGCCCTCATGGCTTCGTGTTTCTTTCCTCCATCCTGCACGCTTTCGTCGACGAACTTTTTTCCGGCATGACTGTCCTGGGCTATTCCCAGTTTCGCGTTACCCGCAATTCCGACCTTTTCGTCGACGAGGAGGAAAGCACCAACCTGCGCATCAAGCTCCAGGGCGAACTGCCACACCGTCATTTCGGCGACGCCGTGCGACTGGAAGTGGCCGACAATTGTTCGCCCGCCATGACGGATTTCCTGCTTTCCCAGTTCGGTCTTGCCGAATCCGACCTGTATCGCGCAAACGGCCCGGTCAATCTCGTGCGCCTGCTGCAGGTGCCCGACTGGGTCGACCGGCCTGACCTGAAATTCCCGCCCTATGTCCCGGGCCTTCCCGGAGCGTTCGACAAGACCCCCCGGATTTTCAACGCCATCCGCCAGGGTGACATCCTGCTGCATCACCCGTATCAATCCTTCAATCCGGTGATCGACCTGCTGCACGAAGCGGCAATCGATCCGCAGGTGGTCGCCATCAAGATGACCATCTACCGTACCGGCGCGGATTCCGTGCTGATGCAGTCGCTGATTCGCGCCGCGCAGAACGGCAAGGAAGTCACCGTGGTCATGGAATTGATGGCCCGTTTTGACGAAGAGGCCAACATTGGCTGGGCCACCCGGCTGGAAGAGGCGGGCGCGCACGTGGTCTATGGCGTGGTGGGCTACAAGGTCCACGCCAAGGCGCTCCTGGTCGTGCGCCGCGAGGACGGCAAATTGCGCCGCTATGTTCACCTGGGCACGGGAAACTACCACCCGCGCACTGCCCGCCTCTATTCCGATTTCGGCCTCATGACCGCCAACGAGGCCATCGGCCAGGACGTCTCGGAAGTCTTCAAGCAGCTCACCGGGCTTGGAAAGGCGCGCCGCCTGCAACATCTCTGGCAAGCACCGTTTACCCTGCACGCCAATATCCTCGCGCACATCCGGTCGGAAACGGAAAATGCCCGCGCCGGGAAAAAGGCCCTGATCGTCGCCAAGATGAATGCCTTGCTGGAGCCGGAAACCATCCACGCGCTCTATGAAGCCTCGCAGGCGGGCGTGCGCGTCAGGCTGCTCGTGCGCGGTGTCTGCGCCCTGCGCCCGGGCGTGCCGGGGCTATCCGACAATATCAAGGTGCGTTCCGTGATCGGGCGTTTCCTGGAACACCACCGGGTGTTCTACTTCCTGGCCGACGGCACGGAAAAACTCTATCTCTCCAGCGCCGACTGGATGGAGCGCAACTTCTTCCGCCGTATCGAACTCGCCTTCCCCGTGCTTGATCCCAAACTCAGGAAGCGCGTGCTGCTCGAAGGACTGCGCCATTATCTCGCCGACAACCAACAGGCCTGGGACATGTCCGGCGATGGGCAATATCACCGCAAGCGTTCCCGTGGCAAACCCCGCAATGCCCAACAGGAACTGATGGTGTCCTGCGGACGGCAATATGCGCCGTGAAACCGGGATATGCGTCGTGAACCCGGGCCGAGTCCCCGGTCCCAGGCCGGGTTCGTCTTGCGATGTAATGACAATGAAGTTTGAAATGCGGTCCGGATTTCCATGCTCGATCATCGGGCCGCCTTTTCCCGGAACGGATCCCGCATCCATGGGAAGCACGCCCGATTCAATCCGATGAAAGGCAGCCCTCCCGTGGCAAACGGTTGTCACACTCATTTCCGTTGGTGGAACACAGCGTAAGAAAGCGTTAAAATTCATACTCTTTCGGAGAATATCCCTGTCCAGGTGACGCAAACAGATCATCTTCCGAATCAGCTACCGCTTTTCTTGAACTGGAGTTTATGTCATGGGATTGTTCGACAAGTTTCGCTCCATCTTTGGGCATGATGCCTCTCTGGAGGGCGCGGAGACACCCGAGGAAGAGGGGACTCCCTTGTCCGAGCGCAGAGCTGCGCCTCGTTCCAATCCTCGCGAGGGGACACGGATTCTGGTCATTGATGATTCGCATACGGTGATCGTCATCCTGAAACGGTTCCTGCAATCCACGGGTTGCGTCGTTCTGGAAGCGCTGGACGCGAAGATTGGCCTGGAGATCGCCCTGACACAGAAACCGGAACTGATTTTCCTGGATATCGTGATGCCGGGGATCAATGGTTTCGCGGCATTGCGCGCCTTGCGGCGAAACGCCAACACCCAGCACATTCCCGTCATCATGATGAGCGGCAACGAACAGGCGACCGCGCAGTTCTTTGGTATCAACATCGGGGCCGACGACTTCATGAAAAAGCCGTTCTCGCGCACGGAAGTCTTTGCCCGCATCGAGCGCTTCCTTGACGCCGATGGTGTCCCGCGACGCTTGCCGGAAACAAGGATCGACGCCATGCCGCCGCCCGGGGCCGCAACGTTCTTCACCCCCCCTTCCCCTGTGGAAGGAGTTTCCCCACCCGCGCAGACACCGGCTGTCCCTCTTCCCCCTCCGACAGCAGACCATATCCAGTTCCAGAGAATTCCGCCCGTTGTGCCCAGCGTGTTGATGCAACCCCCTGCGGCGCCCGCCGCGCCGGAACCTGTGCCGGAACCGCCGTGGACCATCTCTCCCCTTTCCGTGGAATCATCGCCGCCCGTTCCGCCATCGCCCGCGCCGATTCCAGCGACTCCGACGCACGCGCCCGCTGTTTCGCCGGACGCGCGGGAACATGTGCCCGAATTGACGACAACCCTGACGCAGGCGGAATTGCTGACGCAAATCGTCAAATGGAGCACGCTGGCGCTTTCCAATCCGAACGCCATGAAGACACTGACACCCCTGATGTCGCAATTGTTGCGCCAGGTCGAGGAAAAAAACGCGCGGGCACAGGCAACTTCGGGTGTTGATGCAACACCGTTACGGGTGTTGTGATCCAGCCTTCCCTCACGATTGGCGACACGCCGGGAGACGGCGTTACGCCATCACACCAGCATCCCGCGGATGTCCCGCGGGGTTCATCCGCCGCCGCGCCTCGAAGAGGCATATCCCGGCCGCAACCGAAACGTTGAGACTTTCCACACTGCCCGCGAGCGGAATGCGCACAAGCTGGTTGCAGCCCTCGCGCGTCAGGCGGCGCATACCCTTGCCTTCCGCGCCGAACACCCAGGCGGTCGCCCGGGGCCAGCTTGCCGCGTAAATCGACTGTTCCGCCTCGCCGGACGTGCCGATGACGTGGATGTCCCGCTCCCTGAGTTCGCGCAGGGCGCGCGCGAGATTGGTCACCGTCACGAAGGGGGTGCTTTCCGCCGCGCCGCTCGCCGCCTTGAGCGCGGTGTCGGTCAATCCCGCCGAACGGTCCTTGGGCGCGATGACCGCGTGCGCGCCCGCGCCGTCCGCCACCCGCAGGCAGGCGCCCAGGTTACGGGGGTCGGTGACGCCATCCAGCACCAGGAGGAAAGCCGGCTCCTCCAGCGTATCCAGCACATCGTCGAGCCGCGGAGCCTTGCGGTTTCCTTCCACCACGCGCGCCACCACGCCCTGGTGCCGCATGCCCGGCAGCATCTGGTCCAGTCGCGCGCCCTCGACCGGATGTACCTTGATCTCCTGCAACCGGGCGTGCTGTTCCAGTTGGCGCGCCCGCTGGTCGTGTCGTCCGGCATCCAGCAGGATTTCCTTCACGGCGCCGGGATCGTGGCGCAACCTGGCGATCACGGCATGAAAGCCGTGGATCAGACGGGAAGACATGGAATATGCGGGAAAAACAGCTTCCGGAAGCCACGCCCGATGGTTTGCCGCTCTCGCCGAAAGCGACCACGCCGCCCATGGAAGTCTCGCGGCTGCCGCGAACCATGGGCCGATGAGCGTTCATCGCGCATCATCTGCCTTGTCGTCCGCGGAAATTGTCGGCGCACTCCTGCGCTTTCCGGAAGTCCAGCGAACCATCGTAGATGGCGCGTCCGGCAATGGCGCCGACGATTCCGGAAGATTCCGCGGCGCAAAGCGCCTCGATGTCCCGCAATGACGCAAGACCGCCGGAGGCAATCACCGGAATCGAAATGGCGTCCGCGAGTTCCCGCGTGGCTTCGACATTGATCCCGGTCAGCATGCCGTCACGGCCAATGTCCGTATAGACGATGGCTTCAGCGCCATAATCCTCGTACTTTTGCGCGAGATCGATGACATCGTGCCGTGTCAGTTTCGACCAGCCGTCGGTTGCCACCTTGCCACCCTTGGCGTCCAGCCCCACGATGATGTGGCCGGAAAACGCGACGCAGGCATCCTGCAGGAAACCGGGATTTTTCACGGCGGCGGTGCCGATGATGACATAGGAAATTCCCATGTCCAGGCAGCGCCCGATGGTGTCCAGATCGCGGATACCGCCGCCCAGTTGCACGGGAACCCCCTCATCCACGGTCTCCAGGATGGCCCTGATGGCGGCCTCGTTGCGGGGATGACCCGCGAACGCGCCGTCGAGATCGACGAGATGCAGGCGGCGCGCGCCCTGGTCGAGCCAGTGCGCCGCCTGCGCGGCGGGCGACTCGGAAAATACCGTGACTTCGTGCATCAGGCCCTGCTTCAGGCGGACGCAGCAACCGTCTTTCAGGTCAATGGCGGGAATAATCAGCATGATGAGACTTCGGGAAAATTCAGGGACGCCAGTCGACAAAATTCTTCAAAAGCCGCAAACCGTCCCGCGCGCTTTTTTCGGGATGGAATTGAACAGCGAAAATATTAGTCCGCCCCGCCGCCGAGGTAAAGGAGAGACCGTAGTCCGTGGCGCCCAGCGTCAGCGCCGTTTCCTCCGGAAGCGCGTAGTAGCTGTGCACGAAATAGAATCGCGCGCCGTCCTCGATGTCCCGCCAGAGTGGATGCGGCGTTTGCGCCACCCGGTTCCAGCCCATGTGCGGCACTTTCAGGCGCGTTCCGTCCGGCAGACGCATCCGCGTTTCCGGAAAACGCCGCACATCGCCGGCGAAAACACCCAGGCCCGGCGTATCTCCCTCCTCGCTGCGCGCGAACAGGCATTGCAGGCCGATGCAGATGCCCAAAAAGGGTTTTGCCCGCGCCGCCGCCAGCACGGCTTCCTTCAATCCGCGGGCGGAAAGCTCCGCCATGCAGTCGGGCATCGCGCCCTGTCCGGGAAACACGATCCGCTCCGCCGCGGCAATTTCGGCGGCGTCAGCGGTCACGGCGACGCGCTTTGTCCCCGCCACCTGGATCAGGGCCTGCGCGACAGAGCGCAAATTTCCCATGCCGTAATCGACAACGGCGATTTGCGCCGCGGCCATCAGAGCATGCCCTTGGTCGAGGGAAGGAACCCCGCCATGCGCGGGTCGGGCGTCACCGCCATGCGCAACGCCCGGCCGAACGCCTTGAAGATGGTTTCCGCCTGATGATGCGCGTTCCTGCCCTTCAGGTTGTCGATGTGCAGCGTGATTCCGGCGTGATTGGCCAGCCCCCGGAAGAATTCCTCCATGAGTTCGGTATCGAACTGGCCGATGCGCTGCCGGTTGAAATCCACTTCCATGAACAAGCCGGGACGACCGGAAAGGTCAACCACGACGCGGGACAGGGCCTCATCGAGCGGCACACAGGCGTGACCGTAGCGCGCCAGGCCCTTCTTGTCGCCCCAGGCACTGGCGAGCGCCTGCCCCAGTGTGATGCCGATGTCTTCAACCGTATGATGGTTGTCGACCTGCACATCGCCCTCGGCGCGAACGTCGAGGTCGATGCGTCCGTGCCGGGCAACCTGATCGAGCATGTGTTCGAGAAAAGGAACGCCGGTCTCGAACCGGCTTTCCCCGGAACCATCGAGATCGAGCCGCACGGTAATCCGGGTTTCCAGTGTGTTGCGGGAAATTTCGGCTTGACGCATGGGAGACAACGCGGGACGTTGAAGGGTCGCCATGATAGCAGGGATTCAAAAGAGGCAGACAACTCCTGGCATCGGTCCCGCCAAATCCTGTACAAGCCGTTGGCCTCAAGGCGGGGGCGCACGCCGGCTGGTGGCTTTCGTGGCGGCTTTCGGGGTCTTCTCGGCTTTCGTGGCCTTCGGGGTTTTCGTGGCTTTCGCCGCCGCTTCCGAAGGTGTCCAGAAATCTTCCAGCTTCAGGTTTTTCAGCGCCTGTCGCACGAACTTCGGTTCGAGCAGCTCGTCGGCGTTGACGTCGCGCCGGATTGTCTTGTGCGCGCGCGCAAACGCTGTTACTTCGCGGTAGTGGTCGTAAACCACCTGGTCGAAGAGCGGCGTCCAGCGGTTTTTCCAGTCCAGGGTCAGATCGTTGTAGTTTTTTCGCACCACCTCCTCCGGTGTGCCCGCGCGCGTACCGATGCGGATGATTTCATCGCGGTTTTCCTCCTGCGCGGCCCAGTGCGCCGCCTTGACGTAGGCGGTGGCCACCAGTTGTGTTGTTTCGGGGTATTTCGTCGTGAAGGCGCGCGCACCCCACAATTCCGCCCGCATCTTGAAATGCAGGGGCTTGCCTTTGGTATCCCAGATGATCCGGCCAATGCCCTTGAATTCCAGGAGTTCACCACCGTTCACGAAATGGGCGTCCACCCTGCCGGAGGCGAGCGCGGCGGCCCCGGCCTGCGGGTTGATGTTGAAAATCTGGAAGTCCTTGTAGGCGAGTCCCGCGGATTCCACGGCCTTGATGAAGCCCAGTTCCCAAGGGCGCCCCTTGTGCAGACTGACACGCTTGCCCTTCAATTCCTGGATGGAGGCGACCTTGGAATGCGTCGGCACCAGGAGCGACATGTCCGATCCTCGTCCGCTCGGCACCACGACATGGGTGCGTACCCCCCCCGCGTTCAGGAAGATGGAGGGCAAATCGCCATAATTGGCGAAATCGATGCGCCCGGAAGCAAAGGACTCGTTGGTGACGGAACCGGTACCCGCGTTGCCCGCGAGCGGATACCACTCCAGCTTGATGCCGCGCCGCGTTAATTCCTTTTCCAGCCAGCCTTCCTTGATGACCCTGTCTACCAGCGGCGAGGTGCCCGCCATGACGGGATTGCCCGACTTGTCAATCGTGGCGATGACGCCAATCCGCACCGCCTCCGGCCACGTTTCCGCATGGACGAAGGAGAGGGACAACGCGCCAAGCGCAAGCGCCGCGAACAGTTTGAGGATGTTTCTCATGTCAATATCCTTTCGATGGGTTGGGGTTTGTCAATCATGCGTCCGGAGCCTTGCGGCTTCGGAACCAGGGCGCTTGTCGCGCCGATTCTTGTTTTTATTCGTTTCCATTCCTGCTTTCCGTCGTGTCTGCTGCCTCGTAGGAACGGTACAGCGCGGTATAGTGGCCGTCCGCCGCCATCAGCTCGCCGTGCGCGCCGGTTTCGACCACCTGCCCGGCGCGGATGACCGCGATCCGGTCGGCGTCGCGGATAGTGGCCAGCCGGTGCGCGATGACAATGGCGGTGCGTCCCCGGCAGAGGCGGCGCAGCGCCTTCTGGATGCGCTGTTCGGTATGGATGTCGACCGCCGAGGTCGCCTCGTCCAGCACGAGCACGGCGGGATCGGCCAGGTAGGCGCGCGTGAGGCACACCAGTTGCCGCTGTCCCTGGGAGAGATGCGCGCCCAGGGGGCCGACCTGGGTGTGGAAACCGTAGGGCAACCGTTCGAGGATTTCGTCCGCGCCCAGGTCGCGCGCCGCCGCGATCAGTTCCGCGTCGCTGGCGCCGGGCGCGGCAAGGCGGAGATTGTCGAGGATCGTGCCGGAAAAGAGCACGTTGTCCTGCAAGACGACGGCGACATGCCGCCGCAACGCCCGCTGCGCGTAGTCGCGCACATCCACACCGTCCAGCCGCACGCTGCCCGCGTCGGCTTCGTAGAAGCGGGTGAGCAGTTGCACCAGGGTGCTCTTGCCGTGCCCGGTGGGGCCGACGATGGCGAAGGTCTGACCGGCGGGAATCGACAGGCTCAGATCCCGGATGACCGGCGGCAAATCCGGCGCGTAGGCAAAGCGCACCTGCTCGAATTCCACCGCGCCGCGCGCGCGTTCGGGCGCCAGGGCGTTTTCCCGGTCGACGATTTCCGGCTCAGTGTCCAAGAGAAGGAAAATCCGCTGCGCCGAGGCCGCGCCCGTGGTGTAGCGCTCGAACAGGTCGCTCAGTTCCTGCAACGGCCCCAGGAACAAGAAGACGTAAAACAGGCTTTCCGCCACCTGGCCGATGCTCATTTCCCCCAGCGCGACGCCGCGCGCCCCAACCAAGAGCAGCACGCCCATGCCGACGGCGTTCAATACGCCCGTCAGGGGCAGGAACCACGAAGACTGAATGTTGCCGCGGATGAGGGCGCGATTGAAGGCGCGCAGGAGAATCCGGTAGGCCGCGCGGTTGCTGTGTTCGCGGGCGAATTGCTGGATCAGCCGCACACCGGAGACGGATTCCACCAGGTGCGCGGTGAAACGCGCCCGGTTTTCCGCCACCCGGGCCCAGTTGCGATGGGAGATGCGCTTGAAACCCCAGGTCGAGAGGACAAGGATGGGCACGATCACGCCAAGGCTCAGGAACAGGAGTGGCGACAGGAGCCAGAGCATGAGGCCGGAGACGAGGCAGCGCAGGAAGGCCGAGAGCAGTTCCGGCGGTCCCTGGATCAGGAGCGGCTCCAGCGAATCCACGTCGCGGTCGGCGCGGGAGATGATGCGTCCCGCCTTTGTCCGGTCGAAGTAACGCACGCTCAGGGATTGCACGTGGGTGAACACGCGGATGCGCAGGTCGTTCAGGATGTGGATCGCCGCGCTGCCTGCCAGGTATTGCGTCAGGCCCGCGAGCAGGAAGCGCAACGCCCAGGTGCCGAGAAGCCCCGCGCTCATTAGTAGCACCACGCTCTCGTCCATCGCCAGGCCGCCTGCTTCCGGCAGCAATCCCTTGTCGATCACCTCACGGATGAACCAGGGCCGCATGAACACGGCGGCCACCATCACGAGTTCGGTGAGGATGACGCCATAGATGAGATGCCGCACCGGATAGAGCAGCGGCAAGAGACGCTGGAAGATCTGGCGGTCGAGGCTTTTCCCCGCGAGCGCCTGCTCCAGTTCGATGTCGGACAAGGCCCTGTCGCCGCGCGCGTCCTTACGCATGATCCAGCCCCAGCAGGTCGCGGTACACCGGGTTTGTCGCCGCCAGCTCGTCATGGGCGCCGGAAGCGACAATCCGGCCTTCCGCGAGCAGGAGCACGCGGTCGGCAAGAAGGATGGTCGACAGCCTGGAAGCCGCCATGAGCACCGTGCGCTGTCCGGCATTCGCGGAAGCGCGGAGGTTGTCGAGCACCACCCGTTCGGTGAGCGCGTCCAGGGCGCTCGTCGCGTCGTCGAGAATCAGCACGGCGGGGTCGCCGACCAGCGCGCGGGCCAGCGCGATGCGCTGGCGCTGGCCGCCGGAAAGCGTCATGCCGCGGTCGCCGATCTGCGTCTCGAACCCGTGCGGCAAGCCTTCCAGCACATCCCCGGCGGCAGCCAGGGAGAGGGCGCGGCGCAGGTCTTCCTCGCTGGCGTCGGGATTGCCCTGGCGCAGATTGGCTTCCAGCGTATCGGAAAAGAGAAAGGTCTCCTGCGGCACGACATTCACCCGCCGCCGCAGGCTTTTCAGCCGGAAATCGCGCGCGTCGCGCCATCCAGCCGCATCCGAGCCGATCTCCACCGACCCTTCCGCCGCTTCGAGCAGGCGGGGGAAGAGCGCCGCCAGCGTGCTCTTGCCGGATCCCGTCGCGCCCACGAGCGCGACAATCTCGCCTGGCGCGATGGTCAGCGAACAATCCCGCAGGATGTCGTTGCCGCCGCCCGGCGCGGTCACCCGGACATCGACAAGCCGCACACCCAGCGGCCCTTCCGGCACTTCCTTGCCGCCGTCCCGGATGGCCGGTTCCGCGTCCAGCACGTCCCAGATACGCCCGGCGGAAGCGCGCGCGTCGGCAAAGATCTGGATCACCCGACCAATGGTCTCGATGCGGAAGATCATGGTGTTGGCGATCAGCAGCGAGCTCACAAGTTCGCCCAGGTTGAGCCGCCCCTGCTGCACGAGATAGGCGCCAAACCCCAGCACCCAGACCTGCCCCAGGGCGACGATGATCTGCGGCAGGGGTGTCCGCGCCGCCGCGTAGCGGAGCGCCGCGTGCGCCTGCCGGGCGAAGACGCCGACATTTTGCGCGAAAGCACGGATGCGCTCGTTTTCCAAGCCGAAGGACTTGATGACACGCACGCCATTGACGCCTTCCGACAAATCCTGGTTCACCTGGTCGTAGGCTTCGCCCGTGGCGCGGTCGAGTTCCACTAGCCGGTCGACCTGCAGGAAGAAGAGCGCGAGCGCCGCCAGCGCCAGGATCAGCGGCACACCACCAAGCCAGGGGTTGTACCAGAACAGCAGCCCGACCACGGCGCAGACGACAAGGCCGGTTTCAAAAAGCTGCCGCCAGAAATTGATCAGCGCGTCGCGCACCTTGTCGGCGTCGCGTGTGGTGCGCGTAATCATCTCGCCGATGCCGTGCCGCCAGTGCCAGGCGAGATCAAGCCGCTGTACCTGGACCAGGATGCGTTCACGCAGGTTGAAAAGCAGTTCCTGCCCGATGACCAGCGCCAGGATGCCCGCCAGGTATTGCAGCAGGCCGCGCCCGACGGCCACCGTCGCCAGGACGAGAAGCCAGTGCCGGGCGACGCTGAAATCGAGGTCGCCCGCCGCCCGCCACGTGACCGCCAGCCCCTGCTGCACATCGTGGATGGCGCGCCCCAGCAGCCACTGCTGCCAGGCCAGGCTGGCGTTGTAGATGAGAAACAGGAAGGCCGTCAGCAGAAACGCCCAGGGCGTCAGGCGGTAGAGCGCCAGGCAGCGCAGCAAGGGATAACGCTTCGCGCCGCCCGCCCGCCAGTATTTTGTCGTATCGCGCAATTTCTATCCTTGCAAGTCCTGGAAAGGAAACTGACCCGCAACAAACGTGCCATGCGAGACGCGCGGACATGAAACAACAAGTCCATGATTTTCATGGTCTTTCAGGATGCGCCGCGCTTCCCTCCGTTTTTTCCTGTTGCCCCGGAAACAACCTGCGTGCTCCAGTACTGGATTTTCAACAAGCGGGGGTCTCGCGGCGCCCTGGAAGCAACGGTAATGCCGGGCGATTCTTCCGCCCATGGCATCAAGTGGAGGCACGCGGCTGCCCCACGCGCCAGCGCTAATGCCGGAATCAGAAGCGCGCAATGAACGACACCCCGAAAGTACGGCGCGCCCCGGCGCTGATCTTGTCGCCCTGCACGCCCGGCGCGCTGTAGGCGGGGTTGCTGTGATTCTTGTACTCCTTGTCGGTGGCGTTATTCACGTAGAACGTCCAGGTCTGCCCGCCATCCGGCGTGGTGTAGGCGGCGCGCAGGTTCAGGAGGCCATAGGGTTTCTGCTCCAGGTAATCCACCGGCCCGCCCCGTTGCGACACACTCTGCGGTTCCACGTAGTAAAACTGCTTGGAGAGATAGCGGTAATCGCCGGAGAGGAGCGCGCTGCCACCGTTGGCAAGCGGAATCCGGTAATCCGCGCCCAACTGGAGCGTCACGTGGGGGGAACGCACGAATTCGTTGCCGTCCCGGTTGCCGCCGCCGCCCGCGATGTCGAATTTGTCGAAGCGGGTCTTTTGCAGGCCCAGACTGCCGCGCAAGTGCAGATAGGGCGTGGGTAGAGCTTCCGCTTCCAGTTCAAGTCCATCCACGCGCGCCTTTTCGACGTTTTGCAGGTAGGAGACCGTCAACCCGGAAGTCGCGCCCGGCTTGGGGCCGACAACATTGACCTGCACGTCATTATAGTTGTAGTGAAACAGCGTCGCGTTGAAAATCAGGCGGCGGCTAAACCATTCCGACTTGATGCCCAGTTCGTAGGAGTCCAGCGTTTCCGGCTTGATTTCCTGGAAGGCGTCGATGTCGGTCGCCGAGGTATTGAAGCCGCCAGATTTAACGCCGTGCGCGACCTTGAAGAAACCGCGCAGATGGTCGGAAAAACGGTATTCCGGCGTAATGTCCCAGGTCAGCGCCTTCCAGCTTTTCCTGGAACGGACGTGGAAATTGTAGTCGGCGGCAAGACCGGCCGTGGCGAAACTGGCGTCATGGGCGTCCCACCAGCGCGCGGTGTTGGAAAAACTTACGCTGCCGCCGTTGCTGGTGTTGCGGCGGACGAGGTCGACCTCCTTCGTTTCCTTCGTCCAGCGCACGCCGAAAATGGTGGCGAAATCATCTGTCCATTTCACCCTGGCGCTGCCGAACAGGGCGGCGCTTTTCGCTTCGTGGTCGTAGCGCGTATCGCTGTAAGTGCTGCCCGCCGGACCACCGACCAGCGCGGGAACAAGTCCGTCGCCCAGCCGCGCCGCCGCTGAATCGGAATCGATTTTCTCGTGGAACCAGTGCAACCCCGTCACCCAGGAAAGACGATCCTCCTCGGGCGAGGAGAGGCGAAATTCCTGCGTCCATTGGCGGCTCTCGGCGTCCGAATGCGAGCGGGAAATTTCCAGCGGCGTGCTGTCGCCATCGCCGATCCCCTCGGACTGCCAGCTTTCATAGCCCGTAATGGAGACGAGCGAAAGCCGCCCCAGTTGCCATTTGGCGTTCAATACCGCGCCGTTCTGTATGACGTCGCTTTCGGCGGGCGCGTTGGTGCTGACCGCGTCGCGGTTGGTGCTGGGGATGTAACCGTTGCGATAGACGCCGTTTGCCGCATAACTCGCCACGGTGCTGCTTTCGCCGTCCGTCCGGTATTCGCGCCGGTGCAGGTTCAGGAGCGCCTCGAAATTTTCCGAGGGTTTCGCGCGCAATTGCAGGCGCAGCGCGTCGTCCCGCAGTTCCCCACTCCGTTTCCCGGTGAATCCGTTCTTGAAACGCCCCTGGTTCTGGTTTTCGCTGTGGAAGGAAATACGGGCGGCGAGCGTGTCCGGCGCGATTTCCGCGCTTGCCGCGCCTTCCAGGATCAGGTCGTGGTAGGAACCGTAATCCAGCTTGGTGTAACCGTCGTGTCCTTCCACACCGAATTGTGGCTGACGCGACAGGATGCTGATTGCGCCGCCGGTCGTATTCTTGCCCCACAGGGTGCCTTGTGGTCCGCGCAGCACTTCGACACGATCAAGATCGAAGAGCGGAAAACCGGTGGCGCTGGCGTTGCTGATGTAAACCTCGTCCAGATAGAAGCCGACCGGATTGGCCAGATCGTGCTGCTGTTGCCCGGTGCCCACGCCGCGAATCCACCAGCGCGGACGCCCGTGCTGGTGCGTCGCCGCCGAGGCGTTCGGAACCTGGTTCAGTATCTCGTTGGCCGAGCGCCCGATGCCGCGCTCCAGCAGATCGTCGCCAGAAAGCACGGTGATAGCGGTGGGCACCTCCTGCGCGGATTCCTCGCGCTTTTGCGCCGTGACCTTGATCTGTTCCAGCTCGACCACCGCCTCCCGCGCTCCTTCCGTTCCGGGATTGTTCGCGTTGGCCGGAACCGGATTGACTGGATGCGGGGGGCCTATATTCGGGGGGGGGGGAGATTGGGCAAACGCGGGTGTAAAACCCGGATTTCCGCCCAGCGCCAGGACGATTGGCAGGAAGCGCAGGGCGTAAGCGGGCGTTTTCCGGCTTTTGCGCGGTCGGCTGGATGCGCACAAATGCATCATGATATTTCCTTTCTCTGTGTTGGGGTATGTCGTCTGGGTCTGCCGCAAAGACACGGGAAAAGCCGGGCTTCCCCCGTGTTTCCGTGCCATGTTTCCGTGGAACGGCGGCGTTCCAGACACTGTTTTTTTTCGTTTTTCGAACTGGTTTCAGCGCTTCCCGGTATTGGGATTTTCGGGACGTTTCAATCCCAGGCTTTCCCGCAAGGTGCTGCCTTCGTATTCGGTGTGGAAAATGCCGCGACGCTGCAATTCCGGCACCACGAGGCGGGCGAAATCCGCAAAGCCGCTGGGCAGGATGGGCGGCACGACGTTGAATCCGTCCGCGCCCTTCTCGATGAACCACTGTTCGATCAGGTCCGCCACGGTCTTCACCGAGCCGATGGCCTGCACGTGACCGCGCGAAACGCGCCAGCGATGCACCAACTGGCGGATCGTCAGGTTTTCCTTTTTCGCCAGCGCCAGTTGCTGGCGGAAGCGTCCCTTGCCGTTTTCCGGCTCCTGGTAGGGCAGATCGGGCAAGGGCTTGTCCGGATCGTAGCCGGAGAGATCCTGGCCGCCGAATTCGACGTGTCCGACATCCGTCAGTTCGGCAAGCGCGCCGAACCGGTCCTGGGCTTCCGCGTCCGATTCGGCGACGATGACCGAAAGCCCCGGCGTCAGGTTGAGTTCGTGCTCCTCGCGCCCGTATTTGGCCAGCCGACGCTTCACGTCGGCGTAATAGGTTTTCGCCTCCTCCAGCGTCTGCGCCGCGCAGTATTGCAATTCGGCGATCTGGGCAGCGAATTCGCGCCCTTCCTCGGAATTGCCCGCCTGCACGATGACGGGATAGCCCTGGATCGGGCGGGGCAGATCGAGCAGACCCTTGGCCGCGTAATACTTGCCCCGGAAATCGACCGGATGCGCCGCTGCGGGCGCGAAGAACTGGCGCGCCTTGCGGTCGGGGTGGTCGAAGGCGTCATCGTCCCAGGAATCCCACAACGCCTTGGTCGCGGCGAGGAATTCCCCGGCGCGCTGGTAGCGTTCGGAATGCGGCGGCGGATTCTGCTGGTTCTGCGTAAAGCCGAAATTTTCCGCCGTGTGCTCCGGCCATTGCGGCACCACGTTCCAGGCCGCGCGTCCGCCGCTCAAATGATCCAGCGAGGTGAAAAGACGCGCGACGTTGTAGGGATAGTTGAAATTGGTGTTGAGCGTCACCACCAGACCGATGTTGCGAGTGTGCGAGGCGATCACCGATTGCAGCGTGAACGGCTCGAACTGGTAGCCAGGCGGATGCCGCGTCTCGCCCGGCTTGATCGTGCCGGAACGACCAATGAAATCGGCAAGGAAGAAGAGGTGGAACTTCGCCTCCTCCGCCTGTTTCGCGGCGGCGAGATACCAGTCGAGACTGGGACGGCCATTGTCCCGGGAATCCGGCAGCAGCCACGCCGCCGGATGGTGACCGAAACGCATGAAGAAGGCGTTGAGGACGAGTTGCCGTTTTTTTGCGACCATGATGGATTCTCCTTTCGCACCTATTGCGCGTAATGTTTTTCCTTGGCGAGTTCGAGGAGACCTGTGCGTTTCCACTGCTGGTCGAGTGTGCCGGGGTTGTAGTCCTTCGCGCCGCCCACCTGTTCGGCCAGCGACTGGAAGCGCGCGGCTTCCTCGATCAACAGGATCAGTTTCGCGGTGTTCACGATGCCCTTGCCCCAGAGATTCGCGCCGCCGTTCGATTCGAGAATGCCGGTCGGCGGCGCCCAGTCGGGATGCGCGTCCAGGCGGGCGCGGATGGTGTCGAGCACGGACACGGTGCGGTCGCGGTGATTGGGAATCACGCGCGTCAACAGATGCCGCTGCGCCGCCACGTAGCGGATGGGAAAATCCTCGTGCGCCAGCGACCAGGCCGCCAGGTAGGGGGTATGCGCGTGCACATAGGTATCCGCCTCCAGCCGGGGTTCGTGCAACACCAGATCGGCGCGTTCGGCATAGCTTTGAACGGTCAGCCGGGGCGTGCGATCGCGTTCCCAGGGCTGCGGGAAATTGATCGACAAGAGCAGATCCGTATCCGGCACATGGTGCAGCAGGTTGAAGGTCCAGGTGGCGGACAGCGTGCCGGTTTCCTGCAGGAAGCCATAGGCGTGGATCGCGTCGGACTTCGCCTCGTCGATGACGCGGAAAAGTTCCGGGGTGATGGTGAATTGGGTCATGATGAAAATCTCCTTGGAAAAAATCGAGGTTCAGGCCGCCAGTCGGCTCTGTGCCTGCGCGGCTGTCGCGTAAGGGCGCGTGTCGATCCAGGCTGCCACGTTAACCGCTTCGGGAATGAAATGCTGGCGATGCAGGAAATCGGAAAAATCCTGCAGGGCGCGCACCGAAACCTCGCTGAAATTGGTGTCGAGATGCAGATGCGCTTCCTCGCCATAGGCAACGCTTACCCAGTATTCGCTGCTGTTGGTCTCCCGCGCCAGGAAACGGCGGGTTTCGTCGGGATGCTGGCGCGCCCAGTCTTCGGCGCGCAGCACCGCGCCGAGAATGTGCGTCGTCGCGTCGAAATGATGGTCGATCAGGTTGCGGTCGACCGTGAGTGTGCGCGGCGTGCCGTTGTTGCTCCGAATGAGTGGGTCGGGGTGCGCGCCCACATCGATGACCGTATGGAGGCCAAACTGGTGCGCCGTCTGCGCCGCGCTCGCGCCTTTCAGGAAAATGGCGTCGACCTCCTCGCGGAGTAGCCCCACCAGTTCGGTGTTGCGCCCGGAGCGGGAAGCGCCAAAGACGTAGGAGCCATTCACGTCGCGCGCGGGGCCGCCATCGCTGAAACCGCCGCCGATCGGAAAATCGACGAGTTCCACATCGGAAAGCGCCAGCCCTTGCAGCTTCAGCGCGCTTTCCAGCGCGCGCAGGGCCTGGGCGCGGGGAAAGTCGATCTGCACATTTTCCCATTTCGGCAGGCCGAAACGGCGTCCCTTCAGATCCTTGACCGACTGGATGCCGGATTGCGGCAAAGCGAGAATCCGCTGCGTCTCGTCCGCCCAGGAAAGGCCGACGAGGCGCGTATCCCGCCCCGCCGAACGCGCCCAGATCGCCGGAATGCTGCCGCCGTGGCGGACGGAATTCTCAAGAGTGTGATCGAAATGCGATTCGCGCACGGCGCGGTCGCTGGATTCCCGTAGTGATTTGATTTGCGCGCACTGACCGCGCAGACCTTCTTCCAGCCAGCCTTTCTGCACGGCAATGCCAAGGCCGGTCGGCACCGGGCAACGGGTGTACCAAAGTGTTTCCAGATGTTCGCTCATGGCGAGTCCTTTGATGAAGTTAGGGAACCTCCTTGATGCAGAAACCGGGCCAGAACGCAAGCCATTGATTTCATGATGAATTCCTGGAAACACAATGACGAGGGTGTTGACATACAGACAGCAAGGCCGCTGGGCTGGTGATTTCCGCGCAAAAAACGCCGGAAAACATTCGGG
>JAISME010000007.1 GCA_031276915.1 Zoogloeaceae bacterium | reverse complement strand
CTTTTTTCTTTCCAAAGGAGCACAACCATGAAACACCTTGTACGTACTTTCCAACGCGGCTTCACGCTCATCGAACTGATGATCGTCGTCGCCATCATCGGCATCCTTGCCGCCATCGCCCTTCCCGCCTATCAGACATACACCATCCGCGCCTATGTTGCGGAAGGTCTGGTGTTGGCGGAAGGCGCCAAGACCGCCATGATCGATTACTGGACCACCAATGGCGGACTTCCCAAGATAGAAGGCGATAACATGACTGACGCGAGCCATTTGTATGGATACAAGTTCAAGCCGACCGCCAATGTGAAAAAAATAACAATGGAAGGGGATTGCGGCGACGGATGCGCCTTTCCAAGCATCCGCATCTGGTACGGCGGCAAGAACAAGACACTGAATGACCTGGGTCTCGTCGTCGGGATAGGGGCAGGATTTGGCAAAATTCGGCAAAGCGGCGACTACGAGGGTTGGCCCGAAGTTGGGTTGAACACGAAAGCCGGAAGTTCACTCACTTCGGCAGCAGATCCTGATACGGTCAAAAACACAGCCGGCAGCATCGTTTGGGGGTGCAGGCCCGATGCGGCTAACAAGCCCCTTCGCGAGGTTTCCAAATATATGCCTACCCGGTGCCGCTACTTTGCTGGCCAAAAGAGCGTGCAGTGAACTACAGACTGGCGTCGGGTAATCGCCCGCGGTTTTCCAAGCGGTTTGCGGAAAGGAAAAGCTCCTTGCGCGCGCCTGTCGTCATGGACGCGCGTTGGACACTGTTCCCGATATTTCCTAGAATCCGGGTTTTGCCGCTGGAAGTCTTGTGGACGGGATCACCATCGCCTTGTCGAAAGGCCGCATCTTCGATGAAACCTTGCCACTGCTTGCCGCGGCGGGCATCGTGCCGGAGGAGAGCCCCGAGCAATCGAGAAAACTCATCATCGGCACGAATGGCGCGAAAACGCGGCTCATCATCGTGCGGGCATCCGACGTTCCCACCTACGTGCAATATGGCGCGGCCGACCTGGGCGTGGCCGGGAAGGATGTCCTGATCGAACATGGCGGCGCGGGACTCTATCAGCCACTTGATCTCGGCATCGCCAAATGTCGCATGATGGTGGCGGTCCCGGATGGCTTTGATTATGAAAACGCAATCCGGCAAGGCGCGCGGCTCAGGATCGCCACCAAATACCTGAAAACCGCCCGCGAGCACTTCGCGGCCAAGGGGGTGCATGCGGATCTGATAAAACTCTATGGCTCCATGGAGCTTGCGCCGCTCGTGGGACTTTCGGACGCCATTGTGGACCTCGTCTCATCCGGCGCCACCCTGAAAGCCAACCGGCTGACGGCGGTGGAGCACATCATGGACATTTCCAGCCGTCTCGTGGTCAACCAGGCGGCGCTCAAGTTGAAGCGGGATCGACTGGATCCCGTCCTCGCGGCTTTCAGAAACGCGGTGGGACAGAACTCATGATCGCCATCAAACGACTCGACAGCCGGGATGCCGGCTTCGCGGCGCGATTCGACGCGCTTCTTGCCTTCGAGGGCGCGCAGGACGCGCGGATCGAGCAGGCCGTCACCGGCATCCTCGCCGCCGTGAAGGCGCGTGGTGATGCCGCCGTGGTGGAATACACCAACCGTTTCGACCGTCTTGCCGTGTCCGGCATGGCGGCGCTGGAAGTGTCCAGGGACGAACTCGTGGCGGCGCTCGAAAGCCTGCCCCCGGCGGCGCGCGCGGCGCTCGAAACCGCTGCCGGCCGCATCCGCGATTTCCATGAACGCCAACGGCAGGAAAGCTGGACCTACACCGAAACAGATGGCACCCTGCTTGGTCAAATGGTCACGCCGCTTGACCGTGTGGGGTTGTATGTGCCGGGTGGCAAGGCGGCCTATCCCTCGTCGGTGCTGATGAATGCCCTGCCGGCCAGGATCGCGGGCGTGAAAGAGCTCATCATGGCGGTGCCGACGCCCGATGGCGAAAGGAATCCGCTGGTGCTGGCCGCTGCCGCGCTGGCCGGTGTCGACCGGGTGTTTGCCATTGGCGGCGCGCAGGCGATCGCGGCATTGGCCTATGGTACCGAAACCGTGCCCAGGGTCGACAAGATCGTTGGTCCCGGCAACGCCTATGTCGCTTGCGCCAAACGGCGGGTATTCGGTGTCGTCGGCATCGATATGGTGGCGGGACCTTCGGAAATTCTCGTGCTCACCGACGGCAGCACCGATCCGGACTGGCTGGCGATGGACCTCTTCAGCCAGGCCGAGCACGATGAGCTGGCGCAGGGCATTCTCGTCACGCCGGATGCCGCCTGTCTCGACCGGGTGGCGGCGAGCCTCGAAAAACTGCTGCCTGCGCAACCGCGCCGGGAAACGATTCGCGCCGCGCTGGAGAACCGGGGGGCGCTGATCCTGGTCCGGGATATGGAGGAGGCCATCGCCATTGCCAACCGGGTCGCGCCGGAGCATCTGGAGATTTCCCTGCGGGAGCCGGATCCCTGGGTGGAAAAAATCCGCCACGCCGGAGCGATTTTCATTGGCCCTTACACATCTGAATCCCTGGGCGATTATTGCGCCGGACCGAACCATGTGCTGCCGACATCCGGCAGCGCCCGTTTTTCCTCACCGCTGGGCGTTTATGATTTCCAGAAACGCACAAGTCTGATTCGCGCCTCCCGCGCCGGTGCGCAACGCCTGGGTGAAACGGCGGCGATCCTGGCCGATGGCGAGGGACTTCCCGCGCATGCGCAGTCCGCGCGGTATCGCCTTGGGAAATAAAAGTTTTTCAACGTGAAACGAATCCCGGCCTGAAGCTCCGCCCGCAGGAATCGGCGTGAAGGCTGGAACCCCTTCCAGGTTCGTTTTGCGCGACAGGCAGGAATACCCACCACCCATCTCTTGCCGCCAGGATCGGAAACCCGCCGTAAAGCAGGACCGGAACATCAAAAACCCCGGCATCGTACTTTTCCAACGGCTGGCGCGTTGCGATTTTCTTCCAGGTTCGGGTTCTGCGTCATTCCGGGGAATTGCCGCCGTGCGGTTTTGTTCTCCTGAATCCGCCGTGCGGTTTTTGTTCTCTTGGGAGGACGCGAAGTGACATTTTTTGGTTCGTTGGTGACGAATATTGTCACCTTCTGTGTTGTTGGGGTGGGGATGGGAGAATGGACAAGGAAGGATAATCAAGGGCTTAAGGGATTCGAGTGTTTCTGGCACATGTCTTGCGTGTAGATTGCCATGATGAAGCGGAACATGACAGGACAGGAGCGGGAAGTGGAAAAGACGGTTGTCGGGTCTT
>JAISME010000160.1 GCA_031276915.1 Zoogloeaceae bacterium | reverse complement strand
TTTGATCGCGCGTTCGGATTGCAGGTAGATATTGACCGGCTCGATGAATCCGATACCAATCGCATCCTGCGACGCGGGGGTTTTGAGCGAGCGGGAAAGACGGGAGACGATGTTCCATTCCGCCTTGAATCCCCGTTTGCCAATCTCGCGGGATTGCGGCAGGAATCCCTGGAAACTGGGATGCCGCCAGTCCGAAGTCAACTGGATGTCGTTCATCTGCGCCGTAGGCTGGATGGAGAAATTTTCCGTGCCCGTCAATTTCAATGGAAAGGCGAATTCAAGCTGGCTCTCCTGACCCGGTGTGACGGAACCCAAATCCAGTTCCAATCGACCGGAAGGCAGGACGCCATCGAGATTTGTGCCCGCGAGGTCTGCGTCCGTAGACGCCCGAAAACGCAGGTTGCGACCATTGACTTGCACCTCCGGGTCGTTCTCCAGACCGCGCAGGTCGCTGACGCCCAGCAACAACAGGGCGCGCGCTTCGACGATTTTCCCTTTGTTCGTCTGGGGCGCGCCCAGGTCGGCGGGGATGCTGAAACGTCCCGCAAGCTGTAGATCCAGATGATACAGCCGGGCCTGATAAATGCCCCGGTAACGCGACTCCACGTTCGCCTTGCCCCGGATATTCAGGTGTTCGGCGGGCAGGGAGAGGACGCGCTCCTCACGGCGGGAGGAATAACGGGTCACCATTTCGCCAGTACGCTCGTCCTGATAAACGCCCGCCGGTTCCTGTATCTGGTAACGCACCACCAGCATCGGCCCCGCCAGTGTCTGCGCGCCCGCGGCGGTCTTTGCGATTTCCGCCTTGACCTCTTCCTGATGCAGTCCACGTGTTGTGATCTGCTTTTCGATCATCATCAAGGGAACCATCAGGAACGCCGCCAGAAACGCGATGCCCACCAGTTTGTTCAACAGTTTCTTGTCCATCGTCTTCTCCTGTCATAAAAGGAAGTGAGGGCAGGATAGAAGCGATGCGTGAACAGAGCGGGAAGCGATTGTGAAGCGCGGATGAAGAAGCGGGCGAAGCGCGTTGTCCTTGATTATTGACGAATTTCAGACATTCCGGGAACAGGATAAGGTCGAATAGTGGCGACGGCGCGGATTTCCTTGCTGGTCATCGACGCGGCGCGTTGTATTTCCGACCGGAGGCATAATTCCCGGTTTCCCCCAGACTCGCCTCCAGTTTGTCGCACACCGTCTCCAGCACCTTCACCCGCGCGAAATACTTGTCGTTGGCTTCCACCAGCGTCCACGGAATCAACCCCGTGCTGGTGCGTTCCACCATGTCGCAGACCGCCTGATGATAGGCGTCCCATTTCTCGCGATTGCGCCAGTCCTCGTCGGTGATCTTGTAGCGCTTGAACGCCGTGTCCTCGCGCTCCTTGAAGCGCCGCAATTGCTCGTCCTTGGAGATTTGCAACCAGAACTTGAGGATGATGGCGCCATCCTGGCGCAGTTCGTGTTCGAAATCGTTGATCTCGGCATAGGCGCGCAGCCAGTCGGCCTCGGAACAGAAGCCTTCGACCCGCTCAACCAGAACACGCCCGTACCAGGAACGATCGAAGATGGTGACGCGCCCGTTCTTGGGCACATGTCGCCAAAAGCGCCAGAGGTACGGTTGCGCCAGTTCTTCCTGGGTGGGCGCGGCAATCGGCACGATCTGGTACTGGCGAGCATCGAGCGCGGCGACAAGGCGACGGATGCTGCCCCCCTTGCCGGCGGCGTCCGCCCCCTCGAAGACAAGGATCAGGGAACGCTGTTTGAATTCCGGCGCGCGCGCAAATTCGGAAAGACGTCCCTGCGCCCTGGCAAGACGCAGTTGATAGGTTTTGCGCGCCAGACTCTGGTTGATGTCAAGCGCGGTGAGCACGTCGCGCGCGCCGTTCCTGTGTGACAGCGGTGGAGCCACCGGGTATTCAAGCTCGCGCGGATTGGCAAGGCGTTTTTGCAGGGCATCCAGGATCAGCTTGCCAACGGTGAGCGAGCGATAGCGGTCATCCGCGCTTCCGACCACGATCCACGGCGCCCAGGGGGTGTTGGTCAGGCGCAGGAGGTGGGAAGCGACATCCTGAAGCTTGTCGCGCGTCTTCAGGCTGTCCCAGCTCGCGCTGGTAACGCGCCAGGCGGTGCGGGGATCCTTTTCCAGCGCCTTGAAACGCTTTTTCTGGTCTTCCTTGGTGAGATGAAACCAGAATTTCAGGATGAGCGCCCCTTCGTTCGCCAACATGGCCTCGAAACGGTTGATCTGGTCGATGCGCTGATCGAACATCGCCTGTCCAAGCTCGCCGGCGATGCGGCGCTGGATGGGCGTGGAATACCAGGAGCCGGAAAAAACCGCCATCCGTCCCTTGGGCGGCAGCACCTGCCAGAAGCGCCACATGAAAGGATGCGCCGCCTCTTCTTCCGTGGGCGCGGCGGCAAAGGCGGGCGTGGAAAGATAGCGCGGGTCCATCCAGCTATAGAGTTCGTTGATCGTCTCACCCTTGCCGGCGCCGTCAACGCCACTTATCAGGACGAGCACCTGGAACCTGCCCTTTTCCCGCAGATCGAACTGTGCTTCCAGCAAGGCCTCGCGCAATACCTGCACCTCCGCCTTGAAGGTTTTCTTGTCAATGGTATGGCCAAGTTCCGCCGATTCAAACATGGTTCGCGCCTCAAGTCTGTTACGGCGCACGTTATACGCCTTGCCGCGCCAAAAGTCATGGTCCCCGCGGGAAACGGCAACTTTCCCGGCAAGGATTCAGGGAATGGCATACCTGGACGTCCGGTATAATGCCGTTCTCACATTCTCGTGTTCTCCGTGCCCCCATGCTTGACGTTCAGCTTCTCAGAAGCCGGTTGGATGAGGTCGCCGCGCGGCTGGCGACCCGCGGCAAACCTGTCGATTTCACCGCGTTTTCCGCGCTGGAAAGCCGTCGCAAAACCTTGCAGGCACGCACCCAGGAGCTCCAGGGCCAGCGCAACGCACTCTCCAGGGAGATCGGCATCCTGAAGGGGAGGGGCGAGGACACCAGCGCCGCGCTGCAACAGGTAACCGAACTCAAGGCCGGGCTGGAAGCGGCGGAAAGCGAACTCGATGCGCTGCTGGCGCAATTTTCCGCCATCCTCCAGACACTTCCCAATCTGCCGCACGCATCCGTGCCCGTGGGCGCGGACGAGCGGGACAACGTGGAACTGAAACGCTGGGGAACCCCCCGGACCTTCGATTTTCCGGCGAAGGACCACGTCGACCTGGGCGAGGGCCTTGGCCTTCTGGATTTCGCCACCGCCGCGAAAATTTCCGGCGCCCGTTTCTCGGTCTTGAAAGGGGATCTGGCAAGGCTGCAACGCGCCCTCATCCAGTTCATGCTGGATACCCACACCCGGGCGCACGGCTATACGGAGATTTACGTTCCCCTTCTGGTAAACCGCGACAGTCTCTTCGGCACCGGACAGTTGCCCAAGTTCGAGGAGGATTTGTTCAAAATCGTCCGCGCCGAGGAAGAAATCCCGTTCTACCTGATTCCCACCGCGGAAGTGCCGGTCACGAATATTGTCCGGGGCGAAGTCCTGGCAGCCGAGGCATTGCCGCTGAAATTCGTGTGCCATACGCCCTGCTTTCGTTCCGAGGCCGGCTCCGCCGGACGCGACACACGCGGCATGATCCGTCAGCACCAGTTCGAAAAAGTGGAGCTTGTGCAGATCGTGCGGCCAGAAACATCCTGGGACGCGTTCGAGGAATTGACACGTCATGCCGAAATCATTCTGGAGCAACTGGAACTGCCCTATCGGCGCGTCGCGCTTGCGACCGGCGATCTGGGCTTTTCTTCGGCAAAGACCTACGATCTGGAAGTCTGGCTGCCCGCACAGAACACATACAGGGAAATTTCTTCCTGTTCCAATTTCGAGGCGTTCCAGGCGCGGCGGATGCAGGCGCGGTTTCGCAATGAAAAGGGCAAACTGGAACTCGCGCACACCCTGAACGGTTCGGCGCTTGCCGTGGGGCGCACACTGGTGGCGATCCTCGAAAACTGCCAAAACGCCGACGGCAGCGTCGCCATTCCCGAGGCGCTGCGCCCTTATCTGGGCGGCGCGGCGCGCATCGGCGGCTGATGCGTCTCGCTTTCATCCTCTACAAGTATTTTCCCTTCGGCGGCCTGCAACGCGATTTTCTGCGCATCGCGGCGGAATGCCAGCGGCGCGGGCACGCGGTGCGGGTCTATACCCTCAAATGGGAAGGCAGCGTCCCGGCAGGGTTCGACCTGCGCGTCGCGCCAGTTGCCGCTCGCTCCAACCATCGTCGCAACGAGAAATTCGCCGCCTGGATCGCGGACGACCTGAAGAAACAGCCGGCCGACAAGACAATCGGCTTCAACAAGATGCCGGGACTGGATTTTTATTACGCCGCCGACCCCTGTTTCGAGGAAAAAGCGCGGACCCTGCGCAATCCACTCTATCGCCTGACGGCCCGTTACCGGCATTTCGCGGCCTACGAACGGGCGGTATTCGGACCGGAAGCACGCACGCGCATCCTGATGATTTCCGCCACGCAGCGCCCCCTGTTCGAAAAACACTACGGCACACCGCCGGAACGCTTTTTCATGCTGCCACCGGGACTGGAGCAAAGCCGGCGCGCGCCCGCGAACGCCGTGGAAATCCGCACCGGATTCCGCCTGGCGTTCGGCCTTGATGATGCCAGTCCGCTGCTTTTGCAAATCGGTTCCGGCTTCAAGACCAAGGGACTGGATCGCAGTCTGAAGGCGCTAGCCGCACAGCCTTTCCCCCGCGCGCGCCTGATCGCCATCGGGCAGGACAATCCCCGCCCTTTCCTGCGCCAGGCACGGGCGCTCGGACTGGCAAACCGGGTGCGCATTCTCGAGGGGCGTGACGACATTCCGCGTTTTCTGCTCGGCGCCGACCTCCTGATCCATCCGGCCTACAATGAAAACACTGGCACGGTGCTACTGGAAGCGCTGGCGGCAGGACTACCGGTGCTGACAACGGATGTCTGCGGCTATGCCCACTACATTGCCGAGGCGGATGCCGGTATCGTGCTGCCGAGTCCATTCGCGCAAGCGGAGCTGGAGCGCGCGCTGACCACCATGCTCGCCAGCGCGCCAGCGCGCCAGCGCTGGTCACGAAACGGCCTGGCGTATGCGGAGCGCCCCGAACTCTACGCCTTGCCGCAACGAGCGTCGGACATCATCCTATCCGCATAATCAGAAAATCCGGGCCAGGAACGCGCCATCGTATCCGGAACCCTTGCCGGGCAGCGGCATCCACACCCGATGTCCGCTGCCCGGCGCGACCGCAAGCGCGCGGCCTTCGGCATCTTCCATGCGCGTAACCGTCATCCGGCAATTGCCCGCTGGATGCACGATTTCGAGCGTATGTCCGGTCTCGAAGCGATTCTTGACGATGATTTCCGCCAGACCCCGCGCCGGATCAAAGCCGCCGACATCTCCGACATACTGGCTGCGACTGACGGCGGAATATCCCCGCAAATAGTTTTGGTAGGCGACATCGTGGTGGCGCTGATAAAACCCGTCGGTATAGCCACGATGCGCGAGGTGCTCCAGGTCGGCGAGCCGCCGGGGATCGAAGGGGCGGCCCGCCAACGCGTCATCCAGGGCGCCGCGGTAGCTTTGGCAGGTGCGGGCAACGTAGTAGGCGCTTTTGGTACGTCCTTCGATTTTCATGGAGTTGATACCGATTTTCACGAGTTGGTGGACATGTTCGATGGCCCGCAGATCGCGGGAGTTGAGGAGGTAGGCGCCGTGTTCGTCCTCTTCCATTGGCATTGCCTCACCGGGCCGATTTGTTTCTTCCAGAAGCCAGACCTGACGGGCAAGCGTCCTTGCATCCTGCGCGGGATGCGTCACTCCGGCCGCATCGGGC
>JAISME010000128.1 GCA_031276915.1 Zoogloeaceae bacterium | reverse complement strand
AGCGGCAATGGTTCGCCATGCATGCGGCTGGCGAGCAAATCGGCCATCAGCGCCGACCAGACGATGCCGCGCGCGCCGAATCCCTGTACGCACCAGAGACCCGGTTGTACGGGCATGTGGCGACGGCGGGCTTGCGTGGGATCGGGCGCCGCGCCGACGATGGGCAGGCGGTCCGGCGATACAGGACGGAAACCGACACGGCCCGGCAAGGCGGCCAGCGCGTCTGGCGCGAGCGGGGGCGCAAGGCCCGGCAGCAGCGCGTTCAGCTTCCCAAGATTTTCCGCGTGATCCGCCGGACGCAGGGAAGTTTCCGGATCGTCGAACCGGAAACTCGCTCCGGCGACCAGATGGCCGTCCACAGCCGGTACCGCATACCCCTGTCCGCATACCGGCATGTCCAGGGACACGTCTTCGGAAAGCCATGTCACCTGTCCGCGCGCGGATTTCTGCGGCAGCCAGGCAAACGGCGCGAAATCCGGTGCGTCGACGCCCGCCGCCATGACGAGGTGCGGCGCACGCGCCAGAACGCGGCCCCCGGCATCCAGCGCCCGCCAGCACGTTTCGTCGTGGACAATGCGTGTCACCGCGCGACCGGGCAACAGGCGGATACGCTCAGGATCGGAGCGCAGGTTGGCCCGGCACAGGGACGGCGGCTGCGCCCAGCCGCCCAGCGGGAAATACCAACCGCCGCGCGCGACGGAATGTCCCAGGTGTTCGGCGGCGGCGCGCCGGTCAAGGAATTGCAGGAACGCGGACGGCCATCCGAGTCGTTCGACGGTTGCCTGCTGCGCGCGTTCGTGTCCGGCGTCGCGGGCGACATGCAAGACACCGGTTTGTCCCCAGCGCGCTGGCAGGCCGGCGGCTTCCATTGCACGCAAGGCGCGCAGGACCGCGTGAAAACCGGCGCGGGTCAGGCGCGACAGGAAATTGTCGTCCGCCGATGGCAGGGGACGCATGACCCCGGCGAGGTTGCCGGAAGCGCCCTGCCCGACAGCGCCGTGCCGCTCCAGCACCTCGACACGCCAGCCTCTTTGCGCCAGCGCGGCGGCGGCGGAAGTTCCCGCCACGCCCGCGCCGATCACCAGCGCATGCCGTTCGCCCGGAGGCGGCGCGAGGAAACGCGCGGGTTTCCGGGAACGGAAACGCCCAACGAGCATGTGCCGTTTCCCCGCGAAACCGGGACGTTTTTCCAGGTCGAAGGCGTGGGCGGCGAGCGCCGCGCGCACCTGGCCCGCCACCGACCAGGTGGCGAGCGTCGCGCCGGGCGCGGCCAGGCGGGCAAGCGCCCAGCCGATTTCCGGTGTCCAGAGTTCGGGGTTCCTGCCCGGGGAAAAGCCATCCAGGTAGAAGGCGTCGGCGGCAAGCGCCAGTTTTCTCAACTGCGTGGCCGCGTCACCGAAAACCAGTGTCAGGATCAGGCGACCGTCCGCGAACACGCAGCGGTGGATACCGGGTGTCGCCAGCGGCCAGGCGGCGTGGAGTTCGGCGGCCAGCGACCGCCATTCGGGCGCTTCGCCATACCAGGTCGCCGCCGCCCGCTGCAAATCGTCCCGGCACAGGGGATGTTTTTCAAGACTGACGAAATGAAGGCGTCCGGGCGCGTCGGGGTCACGCGCCCAGGCCGCCCAGGTCACCAGGAAATTCAGTCCCAGGCCAAAGCCGGTTTCCAGGATGACGAAGCCTTCCCGCCCGCGCCAGCGTTCCGGCAGACCATTGCCGCCCAGGAATACATGCCGCGCCTGCGCCGGCCCGCCACCGGCGGCGTGATATACGTCACCATATTGTTCGGAGTAGGGTGTGCCGTCCGGGGTGAAGGCAAGTCTGGCTGGTTGCAAGATTCGCGCTCCCGGCCTATCGGTTCGCAGGTGTGGCGTCTCGCGGCGCTTCCAGCGTCGTCGCGCGGCGCGGCGGCAAATCCTCCGGACAATCCACGGTCATTCCCGGATCACGCGCCAGGGCATCCCGCCTCGTCATGGGCAACATGGCGTCGTCTCCCGGAAGCGCGGCGCAATGGGGAAAAACCGGAGAGTCCGCCGGATCGCGGGATCATCCGGCGATTCCATCGAGTGAAACATCAGCATTGGAATCGGTAACTGCCCAAATGGCGGGAGTGTGATGCAAAGGCATGCTTTTGGAAAGGGGCCGAAAAAGAAATCCGCCGCCGGGAGTGAAAAATGCTGTCCGTGGAACGGTTTTCGTCTATATTTGACACTGTTTCCGTTTCGTAAAACTCCCGCATGGAACTGCGCAAATTACAGAAAATCGTCGTCGTCGCCCTGGAGGACATCAAGGGCAAGGATATCGAAGTCATCAATACCTCCCGGCTCACTTCCCTGTTTGAACGCATCGTCATTGCCTGTGGCGATTCCAGCCGCCAGGTCAAGGCCCTGGCGCACAACGTGCAGGACAAGGTGCAGGCAGCGGGCGGAGAGGTGCTCTCGATTGAGGGCGAAGAGGCGGGGGAATGGGTGCTGGTGGATCTGGGCGACATCGTCGTGCATGTGATGCAGCCCGCCATTCGCAGTTACTACAATCTGGAAGAACTCTGGCAGGGATCGCCGGACCGCGCCAAGCACGCGGCGGTCGATCTCGCTCCATGAAGCTTGCGATCCTGGCGGTCGGAAACCGGCAGCCCGCCTGGGTGCGGGACGGATGCGCGGAATACCTGAAGCGCATGCCGCGCGAGTTGCCGGTCGAAATTGTCGAGATCAAGCCCGAGCCACGCCAGGGCGGCAAGGCGCGCGCGCAGCTCCTGGCTGCGGAAGGAATCCGCCTGCGACAGGCGCTGCACGCGTTCGGCCAGGCGCCGCGCCTCGTCGCGCTCGATGAAAGGGGAGACGATCTCACCACCTCGCAATTTGCCGAAACCCTTGGCGGCTGGATGCGGGATGGACGTGACACGGCGTTGTTGATCGGCGGCGCGGACGGACTCGACGCCGCGCTCGGGGAACAGGCCGACGCCCGCCTGCGGCTTTCCAGCCTCACCCTGCCACACGGCATGGCGCGGCTTGTTCTCTGCGAACAGATCTACCGGGCGTCGAGTCTGTTCAAGCGGCATCCTTATCACCGCGCGTAGAATCCGCCATGCCTCAGCGTCATCCCGCGCCCCGCCGGGTCTATCTTGCCTCCCGTAGTCCCCGCCGCCGCGAACTGCTTGCCCAGATCGGCGTCGCGTTCGATCTCCTGCCGTTTCGCGCCGGAGAGCGCGCCGATTCGGAAGTCGACGAAACGCCCATGCCGGGCGAGGCCGCCGCGGAATACGTCCACCGATTGGCCATGGCCAAGGCGCGACACGGCCTTGCGCTCACCGTCATGCGCAAATGCCTGCCACAGCCCGTCCTGGCCGCGGATACGGCGCTGGAAGTCAATGGTGAAATCGTCGGCAAGCCCCGGGACGCGCGCGACGCTGCCGCCATCCTGCGCCGGCTTTCCGGTCACGCGCACCGGGTGCTCACCGGTGTCGCCGTTGTTTCCGGAACGCGGCTCGAAACAGCCCTGAATGTCTCCGAAGTGTTTTTTCGTCCGCTCGACGAGGCGGAAATCCACCGTTACGTGGAGAGCGGCGAGCCAATGGACAAGGCCGGTGCGTATGGCATCCAGGGCCACGCGGGGCTTTTCGTGGAGCGCATCGTCGGCAGCTATACCGGCATCATGGGATTGCCGCTTTGCGAAACCGGCTGCCTGCTGCGGTCGTTTGGCTACGCGTGGGCCTGATGGCGCCTCCGAAAACGCCTGAAGACGACGCCCGGATCGCGGAATACCTGCGCTATCTTGCCCACGAGCGGCGGCAATCGCCCCACACCCTGGCGAATTACCGGCGTGACCTGCGGCGGTTGCTGGAAGCGGCGGAAGGGTGTTCCTGGGCGCAATGCGACGCGTTGTTCATTCGTCGCCAGATTGCGCGCCTGCACGGGCAGGGGCTATCGGGGCGTTCCCTGGCGCGGCTGCTTTCCGCCTGGCGTGGTTTTTTCAGGCGGCTGGAACACGCGGGCGTCGTGGAGGCCAATCCCTGCGCGGGCGTCAAGCCGCCACGGCGCGAAAAACGGTTGCCGGACGCGCTGTCGGTGGAGGAAATCCAGGGGCTCCTGGACCACGCGCCCGCGGATGCGGATGACGAACGCCTTGCCTGCCGCGACCAGGCCATGTTCGAGCTTTTTTACTCTTCCGGGCTGCGGCTGGCGGAATTGTCCGGTCTGGATGTCGACGCGCTCGCGGGTATCCTGCAGGAGGGAGAGGTGCGGGTATGCGGCAAGCGCAACCGGGAACGCCTTGTCCCCGTCGGCGAAAAGGCGCGCGCGGCCCTGCGCGCCTGGGCCGGAATGCGAGGCAGTCTCGCCGCGCCGGGAGAACGCGCCCTGTTCGTCAGCCTGCGCGGCACGCGCATCAGCATGCGCACGATCCAGAAACGCCTGGAGCGTCACGCGCTCCTGGCCGGCGCGCGGGTGCACGTGCATCCGCACATGCTGCGCCATTCCTTTGCCTCGCATATCCTGCAATCCAGCGGCGACCTGCGCGCCGTGCAGGAAATGCTGGGCCACGCCAGCATCGCGTCGACCCAGGTTTATACCCACCTGGATTTCCAGCATTTGAGCAAGGTCTACGATGCCGCCCATCCCAGGGCGCGCCGGAAGAACGGCAAAGGGAACACGCCGGATAACGCATAGACCCGCCGACAACGCGGGGGGACATC
This sequence comes from Zoogloeaceae bacterium, assembly GCA_031276915.1. Classification (GTDB taxonomy): domain Bacteria; phylum Pseudomonadota; class Gammaproteobacteria; order Burkholderiales; family Rhodocyclaceae; genus Azovibrio. The sequence goes on along the minus strand of JAISME010000128.1, from coordinate 1,317 downwards.
CTGTCCGCCGACTGTGCCGGGCTTGATGGATCGACGCCAGTCATGGGGAAGCACATCCGTATGCGTCTGGGCGCGGGAAGGCAATCAAGGGACAAGGCCCGCAAAAGGAAGGACTGCGACAAGGGAACCCCCGTGGTCGGGATTCCGGACCAGAGTTTGTTTTGCGAGGATGGAAAAAAATCCCCCGGGATTCACTGCCGGGGGGAAGTCTTGCGAACAGTCTACAGCATCGCGCGCCGCTGGAATGCCCGGAACCTGCAACACGCTTCTTGCGAGGCGGTGGATTCCTGGCTGTCTGCGGGTTGTGTGCCGCCGGACTGGACTTGATCCTCAGTCCTTCATATTGACATGCCGGTTACGGCATGAGCTGGGAAGATACTTGCTGATTCCGGCGTAAGACATATTTCCGTCGGCGTACGGTGTACAACGCCAGACAATGGAACCACCAGCACTAGTTTGTATCGTACCGCCCATCTCGCTCAATCCTTTCCCCTCGCTGTTCTGCGCGTACAGCCCAAGCGCAAGATTCAGCTTGTCCAGCTTTTTGTTCTTGCCGCCATAATAAACGCGGACGGTAGCGGCGTCCTTATCGTGCGCTCCGGCGATCTTGATCGCCTTTACATTGGCCGTTGGCTTGAATTCGTAGCTGTAGCTTTTTGGGGGCGCTTTCCCAGTACCGGGATAATCCACTTCGGCGATCTTGCCATTGTTGATCCAGTAGTCAATGAAAGCCGCCTTGGCGCCCGCCGCGAGTTGCAGCCCTTCGGCAACATAGGCGCGGATGACGTAGTTCTGGTAGGCGGGCAGTGCGATGGCGGCAAGGATGCCGATGATGGCGACAACGATCATCAGTTCGATGAGCGTGAAGCCGCGCTGGAAAGTACGTACAAGGTGTTTCATGGTTGCGCTCCTTTGGAAAGAAAAAAAGGAAGGACGAAAAGGTCGCGGGCGCATGCCAGGACACGCGCCCGCAACCGGAGTGGAGTGAAGCAAGGAAAAGCGAAGAAGCCGAAAAAGTTGGAAGGGAAAAGAAACCCGGAAGGAAAAAACGAGGTCCTGCGGACGGCAACCCTGCGGACGGTGATTGCCCTGCGGACGGCGATCTGCCATTCGCAGATTTGCGCCTTCCCGTGGGGGAAACAGCAAGGTGGGGGGAGCATCCTGCTCCCCCGTGGTGTGGTCGGGAGCAGGATGCTCCCGCTACTTTGGAATGGAGACCCGCAACAGCGAAACGACCGCCCGCAGGAACGTTCCAATCCTCCAAACCCTCGTCATTGCGAGGGCCGCAGGCCCGTGGCAATCCACGCGCAGGTTTCC
>JAISME010000122.1 GCA_031276915.1 Zoogloeaceae bacterium | reverse complement strand
GCGAAGAGGGCGCTGCCCTCTTTCCGGAAGGCGCGGAATTCATCCACGGATTGCGCGCCGCCGTATTTGTGCACGTAGTCTTCCAGAAGCGGGCTGAATTCATTGGTGTGCACATCCGTATCGATTACCGGATATTCCAGTTGCGCCCGCACGCGGGCGGATTTGCTGCTGCCTTTCTTGCGGTTCAAAAATGCTTCGGTCACGCTGTTCATGGTCTTGCTCCTGCGGTTGGAAAAAATCGAAAAACACCGGGGCAAACGCCCCGGAAAGCAGGCGTTTCAGAAATCCAGCTTGACAGTGAGACCGATAGTGCGCGGTGTGCCTGCCGAGGCCGAATAACCACCGCCGCCATTGCTGGCGCTTCCGCCAAGGGCAGTCAGGAAGTAGCGTTTATCCAGCGCGTTGCGCACCCAGAGGGAAATATCCCAACGGTTCTGGCCGGAACCGAATTGCCAGCCGGTAGCGAGATTGAGCAGGCCATAGGAGGGAATCCGGGCAAAGCGGGAATCGTCAATGAACCCTTCCGCCTCCGAACGCCAGGCGTAATTGGCGACGAGGTATTGGCTCACGCCTTCGCCAACAAACCAGTCATAACGTCCGCCAAGATTCACGATCCAGTCCGGCGCGCCTACCAACGGCTTGCCGGAAAGGTCGCACGTGCCGTTCGCCTTGCCCAGCGCCTGCAACTCTGCCGAGCAGGGCGCGCTCTCAAACTTCGTGTAGCGCGCGTGGTTGTAGGAGCCGTTCAGGGAAAGCGAAAGACCGGAAACAGGCCGCGCCTTCAGGTCGAATTCCAGCCCGTAGGTTTCGGCGTCACCCGCGTTGGTCAACATGGTGACGGGAGCATTGTTCAGAGGCTCGAAACCCGTTGTCTGGTAATCCTTGATCTTGCCAAGGAAGATGTTGCTGTTGACTGTCAGGCGGCGGTTCAACCATTCACTCTTGAAACCCAGTTCGAAATTGGTCGCCTTTTCCGCGTCGATCTTCAGGCTATCCGCGCCCAGTTGCGGCCCTTGATTGACACCACTGATGTTGATCCCGCCCGATTTCTCGCCATAGGAAAAAAGGGAATACCCCATGAAGCGGTCGGTAAAGCGATAACTCAGGGAGGCGAGCGCGGAAGGACTGAAATCCCGGACTTCCAGGTTGCCAGAATCCCAGGCCGCCGCTACTGGCAATGCACGGCGCACGCGAGCTTCCTTGATTTCGTAGGTGCCCCGCAGGCCGGCAGTCAGGTCGAGCCGAGGCGTGATATGCCAGTTGCCTTGCGCGAACAGGGAATAGCTGTTGGTGGTGGATTCACCGTAATCCCGCAGCTTGAAGAAAGGCGCGGGGAGGCCAACCGTCCCTGCGTCCTGGAAGAGGCCGCTCGTGATGTTCTGCCAGTAGTAATAGCCGCCGACAACGTAATCGAAGGTCTCGCTTTTGGGCGAGGCAAGCCGCAGTTCCTGGGAAAACTGGTGATGGTTGACGTTGTAGCCTGTGTTTCTCGTCCTGTCGAGTGTGGAGGCATCGCCATCGTTCTTGGGCCGGAAAATCCAGTCCCGCCAGGCGGTAATGGACGTGACCTCGAAACCATTCGATAAATGCCAGTTGGCTTCCGCCGACAGTCCGTCCTGATGCACCTTGGCCTGCTGGTCGGAATCAATGCTGACCTTGTATTCTTTCGGGTCAGGGTTCGGCGCCCAGCCGCCCGGGCCGGTGATTTCCTGCGTCCAGGTGAGCTTGCCCGGCGCGGCAGGCCCGAAAGCATAGGGCACCATCGTCCCCTGGCTATCGTTCTCGTGGTTGTAGTCCGCGATGACGCGAAGGTCAAAATCCGCGGATGGCTTCCACAGGGCCTGGGCGCGGAAACCATCCCGGTCGATACTGTTGTTGCGATGCCCGTTGTAGGTATTCTTCACCCAACCGTCGTCATGGGTGCGGGCGAGCGACAAGCGCGCCGCCAGGGTGTCGCTCAACGGCCCGGAAAAGGAGGCAAGCGCCTGATAGTAGCCACGATTCCCGGCGGAAAGCGAAATGCTGCTCTCTGGCTGGAAGGTGGGTTTCCTGGTAGTGAGCGAAAGAACACCGCCGGTGGTGTTCTTGCCGAAAAGCGTCCCTTGCGGCCCGCGCAACAGGTCGACCTGTTCCAGATCGACAAGATCAATTGCCAGCATCCCCGGTCGCGCATAAAAGACGTTGTCGACATAGATGCCGACGCTGCTTTCCAGCCCCTCGCTGGCCGGATTGCTGCCAATGCCGCGCACGGCGACGGAGGAAACGCGCGTGTGCATGAAGGCGGCGTTGGCGCTGGGCAATACCTGCTGCAAATCCTGCACCTGCGTAATGCGCTTGTCCTCCAGGTCGTTGCCCTTTACCGAACTCACCGAGGTCGGCACGCGCTGGCTATCCTCCGCCCGCCTGCGCACGGTGACGGTGACGGCTTCGAGTTCCGTGGACGTTGCCGTTGCGGCGGGAGCGCCCGCTTCCTGCGCCTGCGCCAGTCCGGGCGCGAGCAGGGAGACAAGCCCCATCACGGACACGGCGCGCCGCCGCAAATGCCTGGCCGATGTTGCCGACCCGGTTTTTTTGCTTGTACGGTTCTTCATTGAAATTTCCTTTCGGACAAGAGTTGAAGGTTGGAAGTCCGCATTCTTTCAGAGATGCACATCGGGAAAATATCAAGCAATTGACACTTTCTAGATCAAGTTTGTGTATTTTTATAATTTTCAGTTATGAAAATCCCGATCTCCCGCCCCCTGGCCCTTTCCCTTTGATTCCTGCATAAATTTATCGTTAAAAAATCTTTCTGTTTCCGGACGCGAATTGCGAAACTTGAAGCGCCTTCTTCAGGATTTTGAGCGCCTCCATGCCATTAGGTTTCAACGTCATACGCAAGGGGGGAGTGAATATTCCGACGCTCCTCGCCACTGTGCCCGCGTTTTCTTCCTGGCCCCTGTGGGCACGGGAGGGCTTGGCGCGGAATGCGTTTGTCCGGCAGTACCCGCGCTCTGCAAACGTCATCGCCTTTGGCGCGCAGCCACGGGAACTGCTGGTGATCCTGGAGGGCGCGCTGGTAGTGAGCGAACATTGCCGGGATAGCAGTCGGGAAATTCGCTGCCTGCCCCATCCAGGCGAGATCATGGGGTTAATCTGCGTGTTGCAGGGCATGCCGTTCGCTTTCGATCTTTCCGCGCACGAATCATCCCGCCTGCTTCATATTCCGCAGGAAAACCTGTGGGAGGTGCTTACGCAGGAACCGCGCCTGATCGCCTCGTTGCTGGAGCAAATCTTGCAGCGTATGAAAATGGCAATGCCACGGAATTCCGGCGATTCGCCAAGCCAGTGCCTGGCGCGGGTGCTGTGGCGGCTTGCCCGAACGTATGGCAAGCCAACAGACAAGGGCATCCGCATTGGCATCCGCTTGAGTCAGGATGATCTTTCCATGTTCCTCTCCTGTTCGCGGCAGACCATCAACAAGGAAGTGCGCCGCCTGGTCGAGCAAGGCGTAATCGCCAAGTCGTACAACACCATCACGGTCATTGATATGGAATGGCTGGCGCGACAGCAGGAAAATCCCCTGTGGCAGCCTTCTTTGTCCGCCAGAACACCGCTCATGGAAGCCCTGAAACTGGAGCCTTGATCGCCAGTCAAGTCTTGGGCAATCTGTTCGCGGATGTGTTCCTCGCCTTGCGCGAAACCACGCTCAATTCCCCCATGTCCGGCAGCCAGCCGCAACCTTCCGACGAACCTCCATGCGCGACAGAAGCGCCTCCCTGCGCGTCTTCCGGCTGTGCTTCCCGAATCCCTTGCTTCACGCTCAAGTCTTTCTTCCCAGCATTTCCCGCAAAAACCGTCCGGTATGGCTTTCTTTCTTTTTGGCGACCTGTTCCGGCGTGCCGGTGGCGAGGATTTTGCCGCCGCCGTCGCCGCCTTCCGGCCCCAGGTCGATCAGCCAGTCGGCGGTTTTGATTACGTCCAGATTGTGCTCGATCACCACCCCCGTGTTGCCGTGGTCGACCAGGCGATGCAGCACCAAGAGCAGCATCTCGATGTCGGCGAAATGCAGGCCGGTCGTGGGTTCGTCGAGGATATACAAGGTGCGCCCGGTGTCGCGGCGG
>JAISME010000177.1 GCA_031276915.1 Zoogloeaceae bacterium | reverse complement strand
TTGAGCCGTTGAGCCGTTGAGCCGTTGAGCCGTGAGCGTTTCATTGCCAAGCCTCCGGCTTGGCAATGAAACGGCTCACCACGATAAACCTCAACGCCTCTTTTCACTTCCAGCTCCTGCCCTGTCACACTTCATCATGGCAATCTACACGCAAAACATGTGCCAGAAACACTCAAACCCATTAACCCATTGATTACCCTCCCTTATCCATCCTCTCACCCCCACCCCAACAACACGGGAAGTGACAATATTCGTCACCGATGAACCAAAAAATGTCACCTCGCGTCCTCCCAAGAGGACAAAACCGCACAGCGGCAATTCCTCGCGGCGACGAGGGAACGGCACAACCTCCAGCCTCCCAGCCTCTCCACCTTGCACACACCTTGTCACCGTCACCCGGCGCGGGAAACCGGCCTGGAAATCAGGCAAGGCTTTCCTCATGCGCCTCGGCAAAACGGCGCTCATAGTCCGACCAGAGTTTTTGTTCCAGGGCGTCGGCGCCGTCGATGCCCTCCAGCCAGGTATGATTCGGAAGACTGGCGACGATCTCGGCAAATTCATTTTCGGGAATGATATGCCTGACGTTTGTCATGCGCTCGCCAAATGATGGATGACTGTCGAAGGGATGCGGATCATGCGCCGCCGCGATGGCGTCGCTAAACCCGGGGGATCGCGCCCATGTCGCCAGACCTCTCGCCACGCGCCCGGAAAGCCCGATGTTTCCCGTCAGCCGCGCGCGACTTTCAAAAAGGGCGGTTTCCGTATCGTCCCGGTATGTGGCATAGGCCGTCACCTTGAGAAGCGCGCGGGAAACGGCCAGGGGAGAAGTGAGCCGCGCCGCCAGACGGTCCGCCCGGCGCTCGCTCTCACGACTCTCCCGCGAGAGCGCCAATTCGAAAATCAGGCGGAAAAACACCATGAATGGGTACACAAGCCGTCCAGCGACGCCATCCTCGTAAATTGCCTCCAGATAGGCGTCATAGTGCGCAAGGCGTGGATGGAGCAGCGCGCTGTCCTGTGTGTCACCACCGGAAAAATGCGCAAGCTCGTGCGCCAGAATGGCGTCCGCTTCCGTGGTATGCATCTGCCGCAGGAGCGGCAAACTCACGAAGAGCTTGCGCCCGTAGAGCCGGATGCCCTTGACGACAAGCGGCGTTTCCGTGACGAAAAAATTGCTGTCGATACCCGCGATCAGGTGATCGGGTGGTTTCGTTTTCAGGCGCGCAGCCATCTGGCGGATGCGTTTCCACAAATGAGGCGCCGCTGTTTCGGGAATCTGTTCGCCCTCGATTTCCATCTCCCGTTCCGGTGACCGGAAAAGCGCGCGCACGACAAGTACGGCCCCCGCCACGATGGAAAGGCTCGTGACGCCGATCAGGTGGGCGTTGTGCGTCTTCGCGTTCCAGAAAATGCGGGGAATCCAGTAGATCAGCCAGACAAGCATCGAACCCTGGAGAAGCACGGTAGCAAGTCCGGACAGGATCATGAGGGCGCGGCCCGCGGCAAGGCTGAACAACCGCTGGGCGCGGCTCAGGAACGCCAGGAACCCCAGGAGGGAAATCACGCCCAGAAGAATGACGCCGCCCGTGAGGACACCAAGCGCCACGGCGCGGACAAGGAAAAATTGCTCCAGATGCTTCGGGCAGACACTGGCCCGCGCTTCCTTGAGCACCGGATTGTTTCGCGCGCAGAACGCGCGCAGGGAAAGTGTCTCGCGCCGCACGCCATCTTCCAGGATGATGCTTCTTTCCATCTTGTGCAAAACATGCTGCGAAACCCCCAGAGTCAGGCCGGGAAGCAGAAAAAGCGCCAGCAGCACGAAGACAAGATGCTTGAGGAAAAACCACCGAAAACTGGAAAATCGCATGGAAAAGACGGATACAGGGCCGACAACGCGAGGATTATATCCGTAGACTCTTCCGCGCGCGGTTCCCCTGCCGCGCGCGTTCATGGGCATCCAGGGCGGATGTCGCCGGGAGAAATTATAAAAACACCGCTTGTGGAACCGCTATAATGCTTGTTTTCCCGCAGCCTTTTCGTCATGCGCGTTTATCGCGGCGTTCACCATTCACAGCACACGCCCACGGTTCTGGCCGTCGGTAATTTCGATGGCGTGCATCTGGGCCATCAGGCGCTTTTGTCCAGGCTGAAGGACAAGGCGCGCGCTTGTGGTCATGCCGCCGCTGTGATGACGTTCGAGCCGCACCCCCGCGAATTCTTTTCCCCCGGGACCGCGCCGGCGCGCCTGACGCCCTTGCGCGAGAAACTGGTGTTTTTCGCGGAGGCGGAAATCGATCTGGTTTTCGTCATTCCTTTCAACCGGGCCTTCGCCGCACTGGACGCGGAAGATTTCCTGCACGGCGTTCTGCTCCGGGTCCTGAACATGCGGCATCTCATCATCGGCGACGATTTCCGTTTTGGTTGCGACCGGCGCGGCGACCGGGACTATCTGCGGATGGCCGCGCGGCGCCTCGACTTCACGATGGAGGCGACGTCCACTGTTTCCATCGGCGGCGAGCGCGTTTCCAGCTCCGCGATCCGGCAGGCGCTGGGCACGGGCAACCTCGTCAAGGCGGCGGCCTTCCTCGGACGTCCCTACGCGACGACGGGCCGGGTCGTGCATGGACGCCGCCTGGGACGGCAACTGGGATTCCCGACAGCCAATCTTTACTTGCGGCACGCGCCCTTGCCATTGACAGGCGTTTTCGCCATTCGCGTGCTGCTGGATGGCCGGATGCTGTCCGGCGTTTCCAACGTGGGGCTGCGTCCCACGCTGGAAACGGGAGAGGCGCGCGCCCTGCTGGAAGCGCATGTTCTTGATTTCCAGGGTGATCTGTATGGCAGGCTTCTCACCATTGAATTCGCGCACAGGCTGCGTGAGGAAATGAAATTTTCCAGCCTCGATGTCCTGAAAGCCCAGATCGCGCGTGATGTCGACGCGGCCAGGGATTTCTTCCGCCGGGAACGGGAAGCGCCGGAAAACGAGGGTGCGGCGTGGAAAGCGAATGGCTGAACGAACTGAGCCACCGGGTGATCGGCGCGGCGCGGGAGGTTTACCAGAACCTCGGACCAGGATTGGCGGAAAGCGCCTATATCCATTGCCTGCGCGCGGAATTGTGCGTGCAGGGGCTGGGAGCGCGGTGCAACGTGCGGATTCCCATTCGTTACAAGACCTGGAACCTGGAGGACGCGTTCAATGTGGATTTGCTGGTGGACAACGCATTGGTGGTCTCCGTGAAATCCGTCGAACACCTTTTGCCGCTGCATTCCGCGCAGTTGCAGACCTACCTGAAATTGTCCGGATTCCGCCTGGGCCTGCTGATCAATTTCAGCGGTGAGGATCTGCTCCAGGGCATCCGGCGTGTCGTCAATGAACTTTGATGTTTTTTACCTTCGCATTCGCGCAACAGGATTCTTGAAAACATGGTCGACTACAAATCCACCCTGAATCTTCCGGAAACTCCGTTTCCAATGCGTGGCGACCTGCCGCGCCGCGAACCGGGCTGGGTTGCCGGCTGGCAACGGACGAAGCTCTACCAGAAGATTCGCGCCGTATGCGCCGGGCGCCCCCGCTTCGTCCTGCACGACGGCCCTCCCTATGCCAACGGCGATATCCACATCGGTCATGCGGTCAACAAGATCCTGAAGGACATCATCGTCCGCTCGAAGACGCTCGCCGGGTTCGACGCTCCCTATGTGCCAGGCTGGGACTGCCACGGGATGCCGATCGAACAGCGCATCGAAAAGCAGTACGGCAAACACCTGCCCGCCGATGAGGTGCGCGCGCGCTGCCGTGCCTACGCCGCCGAGCAGGTCGAGCGACAAAAGCGGGATTTCATGCGCCTGGGCATCCTGGGCGATTGGGACACCCCCTATCTCACCATGAATTTCCAGGCCGAGGCCGATGAAATTCGCGCCCTGGGCCGCATTCTGGAAAAAGGCTATCTGTATCGGGGCCTGAAGCCGGTCAACTGGTGTCTGGATTGCGCCTCCGCCCTGGCGGAAGCCGAGGTGGAGTACGAGGAAAAAACTTCCGACGCCATCGATGTGGCCTTTCCAGCGCGGGACGCCGCCAAACTCGCGGCGGCTTTTGGCGTGACGCGGGCAGACGCGCCGATTTTCGCCATCATCTGGACGACGACGCCTTGGACCTTGCCCGCCAACGAGGCGGTTTGCGTTCACCCGGAGCTGGTCTACGAACTCGTGGAAACAACGAAGGGATGGCTGGTGCTGGGCCGTGACCTGAAGGACACCGCCCTGGCGCGTTTCGGGCTGGAAGGCAAAACCCTTGCCGCCTGTCCGGGCGCGGCGCTGGAAGGAATCCCGCTCCGACACCCCTTCCAGGAACGCGCCGTGCCCATCATCCTGGGAACCCACGTGACCACGGAAACCGGCACAGGTCTTGTCCACACCGCTCCTGCGCATGGCGTCGACGATTACAACGTCGGCAAGGCCCATGGTCTTCCGGTCGACAACCCGGTCGGCGACGATGGCGTTTTCCTGCCCGGCACGCCGACGCTCGACACGGGCGCGCTCGCGGGCAGGAGCGTGTGGGAAGCCAATCCTCTCATCATCGAGGCGCTGGCACGGAAAGGGCTGCTGCTGAAACAGGAGAAAGTCCGCCACAGCTACCCGCATTGCTGGCGACACAAGACGCCGATCATCTTTCGCGCCACCACGCAGTGGTTCATTGGCATGTCGCTGCGCGCGCGCGGCGACGAAAAAGCGCCCAGCCTGCGCCAGCTTGCCGAACAGGCCGTGGAGGAAACCCGCTTTTTCCCCGCCTGGGGCCGCGCCCGGCTGGAGAGCATGGTGAAGACCCGGCCAGACTGGTGTGTTTCACGCCAGCGCAACTGGGGCGTGCCCATGCCATTCTTCCTGCACAGGGAAACCGGCGCGCCGCATCCCCGAACGCAGGAACTGATCGAAGCGGTCGCGGAGCGCGTGGAAAAGGCGGGCATCGAAGCCTGGTCCAGCCTCGACGCCACCGAGCTTCTGGGCGAGGAAGCCGCGCAATACACAAAGATGCGGGATACGCTCGATGTCTGGTTCGATTCCGGTTCGACACACTGGCATGTCATGCGCGGCTCCCACAGGGAAGCGCACGCCTGGCCCGCCGATCTTTACCTGGAAGGCTCCGACCAGCATCGCGGCTGGTTCCAGAGTTCGCTCCTGACCGGCTGCGCCCTCGATGGCCGCGCGCCCTACAAGGCGTTGCTCACGCATGGCTTCACCGTCGACGGACAGGGCCGCAAGATGAGCAAGTCACTCGGCAACGTGATCCTGCCACAGGAGATCTTCAACAGGAACGGCGCGGAAATCCTGCGCCTGTGGGTTGCTTCCACCGATTATTCCGGCGAGCTTTCCATCTCCGACGAAATCCTGAAGCGTGTCGTCGAAGCGTATCGGCGCATTCGCAACACGGTGCGCTTCCTGCTTGCCAACATTGCCGATTTCGACGCCGTCACGGACATGCTGCCGGTCGACGACTGGCTGGAAATCGACCGCTACGCGCTCATTCTCACCCGCCGCCTGCAGGCGCAGGTAATCGCCGACTATGAACGCTTCGAATTCCATCGTGTCGCGCAGGCCCTGCAAACCTTCTGCTCCGAGGATCTGGGCGCGTTCTATCTCGACATCCTGAAGGACCGCCTGTACACCACGGCGGCAGATTCCCGCGCCCGCCGCGCGGCGCAAAGCGCGCTCTGGCATATCACGCAGGCGACAACCAGGCTGATGGCGCCAATCCTCGCCTTTACCGCCGAGGAAATCTGGCAAACGCTCGGCAATGATCCGGAGGATTCGGTGATGCTCCATGTCTGGCACGAACTCCCGGAAGTGGCGGACGCCGCCGTGATCGCCGCCCGCTGGGCGCATGTGACCGAAGTGCGCGCCGAAGTCCTGAAAGCGCGCGAGGAGCGGCGCGTCGCGGGCAGCATCGGCGCCGACTTGCAGGCCGCCGTGACCGTGACCGCCGAAGGCGAACGTTTCGAGGCGCTCGCCGCCCTGGGCGAAGACCTCAAGTTCGTTTTCATCTCCTCCGCCGCGATGCTGCGCCAGGGACCGTTTTCGGTTGAGGTTGCCCCCGCTCCCGGCAGGAAATGCGAACGCTGCTGGCATGTGCGCGAGGATGTCGGTCAAAACCCGGAACATCCGGACATCTGCGGACGATGTGTCAGCAACCTTTTTGGCAACGGAGAAAAACGCGCCTGCGCCTGAGATTCACGAAACCGGAATTCGCAAGAGACAGGACAAGGCCAGGGGAACCGGGAAACCGACCTTCCGGGACGTGAGCTTTCCCAGGATCATTCCAGGCGATTCATCATGCCTTCGGCCAGCGAACGGCCGAATCCGGTGACAACATCCGCGCCAAAGCGTTTGGCAATGCGTTCCGGCAGGTTTTCCTTGACCGAGAAATCCACCAGCTTTTCCGCCTTGACAATGTCGCGCGCGACGGAGTCTACCGAGCCCAGGCCATCGGCCAGCCCCATCTTGACGCTTTGCTCCCCTGACCAGATCAGGCCCGAAAAGGTTTCCGGCGTTTCTTTCAAGCGATCCCCGCGTCCCTTTTTCACGACGCTGATGAATTGCCGGTGCAATTCCGCGAGCATGGTCTCCACATGCGTTCTCTGCGCCGGTTGCATGGGCGAGAACGGATCCAGGAATCCCTTGTTTTCCCCCGCCGTGAGCAGGCGCCGCTCGACGCCCAATTTTTCCATCGTTCCAGTGAAACCAAAACCATTCATCAGCACGCCGATGGAACCGACGAGACTTGCCTTGTCCACGTAGATTCTGTCCGCGCCCGCCGCGATGTAATAACCGCCGGAAGCGCACAGGTCCTCCACGACGGCATAAAGCGGGATGTCGGGGTATTTGGCGCGCAATCGTCGCATTTCATCGTGGATGATGCCGGACTGCACCGGGCTACCACCGGGACTGTTGATGCGCAGCACGACGCCCACCGTGTTCTCATGCTCGAAAGCGGAGCGCAGGGAGGCCATGATCTTGTCCGCGCTCACTTCCCCGTCGGCGGCAATCGCGCCGGACACGTTGATGACCGCGGTGTGCTTTCCCGCGCCCGCCTTGCGCGCACCCCCCGTCCATCCCATCACCGCCGCCAACACGATCAACAGATAGGCGAATCCCACCAGGCGGAAAAAAATCCCCCAGCGCCGCCGGGCGCGTTGCTCGTTCAGGGTGGAAAAGACCAGTTTTTCCAGCGTCTCGCGCTCCCAGTCCGCATTGCCGGCAGGCTTGGCGAGTTTTTTGTCGGAAGGGTTCATTTCTTCGTTGTTCATGTGTTACCTCGGGGTTCCAGTGGGCCGCTGCAAAATAGCGTCAGGACACAGGGTATCTTCAACCTGTCCATGCGGGCATATTAGCAAATTGCGGGAATACCCATCAAATCAGGAAAATCTTTCGACGTTCCTGAAGAGGATTCGCCCCGTTTCCATTCAATTGCCGAATCCAGCGGCTTGCGTCCCAGTTTGACCGCCATTGCATCCAGAGTGTTTAGCGACACCAACAATACGTCGGTTCGCGTTTCCGCGATGGTCGGGGGCGGGCAGGGCGCTTGTGTGCCTTATAGCCCAGCCGCCCAGACGGTTTTGTATTCCAGGTAATCCTCGATGCCGTGGCGGCCTCCCTCCCTCCCGATGCCGGAAGCCTTGACGCCGCCAAAGGGCGCAGCCTCGGACGCGATGGCCGTCGTATTGACGCCAACCATGCCGAATTGCAGGGCTTCCGAAACGTGGAACAGGCGTCTTATGTCCTGCGTGTAGAAATAGGCGGCAAGGCCATATTCCGTATCGTTGGCAAGGCTCAGGACTTCCGCGTCATTACGGAACGGCAGGATGCTGACCAGGGGACCGAAAATCTCCTCGTGCAGCACACGAGCGCCCGACGAGGGGTTGACGATGACGGTCGGCTCGAAAAAGAAGCCGCCCGTCTCCCGCGCCAGGGCATGCGGCTTGCCACCGACAGCGACCTTGCCACATTGACGGACCGCATCGTCGACCAGGGTTCTCAAGCGGGCAAACGCGGTTTCCGTGATGACGGGCCCGACTTCGCTGCCAGCCGCCAGGCCATTGCCAACCTTCAGGGCGGCGGTCTTTTCGGCGAAACGTTCGACAAACGACGCGAACAGGGATTCATGCACGTAGATGCGATTGACCGCGATGCAAGCCTGCCCGGCATTGCGAAACTTGGCGGCGACGGCATCCGCGACGGCGATTTCCAGGTCGGCATCCTCGAAGACGAGGAAAGGCGCGTTGCCACCCAATTCCAGCGTGACACGTTGCACCTGCTCCGCCGATTTTCCAATGAGCAGTTTGCCGACGCGCGTGGAGCCGGTAAAGGAAATCTTCCGGACGCCAGGATGCCGGGTGAAAACGTTGCCAATTTGCTCCGGGTCTCCCGGCACCACGTTGAACGCGCCCGCCGGAAATCCGGCGCGATACGCAAGTTCAGCCAGCGCCAGGGCCGAAAAGGGCGTCGCTTCCGCTGGTTTCAGGACCACCGTGCATCCGGCGGCCAGCGCAGGCGCAGCCTTGCGGACAATCATGGAACAGGGAAAATTCCAGGGTGTGATGGCAGCGGCAACCCCGACAGGTTCGCGCAGGACAAGGAGACGCCGGTCATCAAGATGCGCCGGGATGATCTCGCCATAGGCACGCTTGCCTTCCTCGGCGAACCACCTGGCAAAGGCCGCACTGGAAAGCACCTCACCCCTGGCTTCCGCCAGGGGTTTGCCTTCTTCCAGTGTCATGATGCGGGCAAGGTCGTCAACATGCGTCTCGATCAGGACGCTCCATTTTTCCAGGATATTCCCGCGCGCCTTGGCGGGCAGGTGCCTCCAAAGCAAAAACGCGGCTTCCGCCGCGCCAATGGCCTGCGCGACTTCTTTTGGCGACAGGGTGGCGACTTCGCCCAGGAGATTGCCGTTCGCCGGATTGACGACTGGCAGGAGTGGACCGGAACCCGGTGTCCAGTCACCGTTTACGAAGGGCTTTCCGGAAAGCAGTCCCGGATCTTTCAGCACGAAATCGGCATGCGCCTTCAGCGGATATTTCATGAACGGATATTCCTTTTCCAGAATTGGATGCTTTCCCGACAGGGGCGCTCAATGAAAAAGATGCGAATGGTGCATCAATTCGCGATCCATGCAATGTATCAGCATAGCAATAATACCGCCCTGTTCTAAGATTGTTTTGTTCCATGCTTATGCTTTGCCCTACCTGGATGTCGCGCCGAATGTCTCGCCAATCCAGCATGATATGCCGACAGTCATCCATTGGCGCGCGGGCGAAAGCATTCCCGTGTCCTGACCGCCGCACCCTTGTTCGCAGCTTTCCCTGGCACTTGCCGGAACCAATCCCCTTGCCATGGCATTTTGGCGAATATCGCGTATCGGGAAGGCAAACGAGCGGACAGGCGGACTTGCCGCGCCGATCAGTGGAAAGCCGGATCGGAATGGTCTTGCTAGAATAGGGGAGAATCGTTGTCTCGTCTCCAGTCTCCATGCTGAGCTTGACCTGGATGAGGTTGTGCCATGAAAAATCTGACGACAATAATACGCGCTGCCCTCACGGCAGTCTTGCTGGCGCTGGTCGTTGCCAGTTGCGACGGCAGTGGCGGCGGCGGTGTCCCTCCCGGAAACCCGTTGCCCACTCCATCGGATGTGCAGGCAGACCCCAGCGCGGGACCGGATGATGTCAACCCTTGCTTGCCGGAGGCATCAAAATAGGTCATCGTCTTTCCAAAATCATGACCCGCACGGGGGATGCGGGCGGCACGGGACTGGGTGACGGGTCACGAACGGAAAAGGACAGCCTGCGCATCCACGCCATTGGCGAGGTGGACGAGCTCAATGCCACTGTTGGTGTCCTGCTGGCGGAATCCGGCCTGCCGGGACCTGTCCGCGACCTGCTTCTTGTAGTCCAGCATGGTCTTTTCGACCTGGGCGGTGAACTGTGCCTGCCCGGCAGGGCGCTCATGCGGTCCGCGCAGGTAGAAACGCTGGAAACACAAGCCGCAGCACTGAATTCCGGACTGCCGCCGCTCAAGGATTTCATCCTGCCCGGCGGCACGCGTTCCGCAGCGCTCGCGCATCTTTGCCGTACCGTCTGCCGCCGCGCCGAACGCGCCATCGTCGCGCTCGGGCGGCAGGATCCCGTCTCCGATATCAGCCGTTGCTACATAAACCGTCTTTCCGATCTCTTTTTCATTCTGGCGCGTCATCTGAACCAGGAAGCCGGCATCGAGAATACGCTGTGGCAACATGCATCCGAAACCACGGAACCTTGATTTTTCCATCGCAACAGGCGCGCAGGTACGCGACTTTCACGCAACAACGCAACGATTGTTCGGTGCCGGTTGTCAAAACGGCGCGGGAGATGTCAAGACCAGCATTTTCCCCGTAACCGGGTGTTGCAGGGCGAGACGGCAGGCGTGCAGCAGCAGCCGGGGCGCAGCGGCGCGGCCTGCCGGAGTGGCATAGAACTCGTCGCCGAGGATTGGATGTCCAATGGCGCGCATGTGTACCCGCAACTGATGAGAGCGACCGGTATGCGGGATCAGGCGCACCCGGGTACGCTGCCCTGCCGCATCGTGGAAAAGCTGGCGATATTCGGTGTATGCGGGCTTGCCATGCTGGAAGCACACCTTTTGTCGGGGACGATTGGGCCAGTCGCAAATCAGGGGGAGCGCGACCGCGCCGCACGGCGCTTCCAGAGCGCCTTCCAGCAGGGCTTCATAGTGTTTTTCCACACGCCGTTCGGCGAACAGACGGTTCAGGGCTCCCTGCATGGCCTTGCCGCGCGCCATCAGAATGAGACCGGAAGTCGCCATGTCGAGCCGATGTACCGGCAGCGCATCGGGAAATTCGGCCTGAACGCGCGCGGCGAGGCAATCCTGTTTGTCCGCGCCGCGTCCGGGCACGGAGAGCATGCCATGCGGCTTTTCCAGCGCCAGCAGGTAGTCGTCGACGAAGTGAAGGGAAAGCATGCGCGACCGGGGCTCAAAAAAACATGCCCGCGAACACAAGGATCGCAGGCATGGAGCGTAGAGGACAAAGGGGGTTTCAGTTTTCCAGCAGGCTGCGCAGCATCCAGGCGGTTTTTTCGTGTACCTGCAGGCGCTGCGTGAGCAGATCGGTCGTTGCCTCGTCATTTGCCGCTTCGGCGATGGGAAAAACTTCCCGCGCCGTGCGCGCCACGGTTTCCTGTCCGGTAACCAGAAGTGCGATCATTTCTTCCGCCTTGGGCACGCCCTTGGTTTCGGGAATGGACGTGAGCTTGGCAAATTCGCTATAGGTTCCGGGCGCGGGATACCCCAGGGCACGGATGCGCTCGGCGAGCAAATCCACGGCCAGCGCCAGTTCGTTGTATTGCGTTTCGAACATCAGGTGCAGGGTATTGAACATCGGCCCGGTCACGTTCCAGTGGAAACTGTGGGTTTTCAGATAAAGCGTGTAGGTATCGGCAAGCAGACGGGATAACCCGGCAGTGATCTTGATGCGATCCTTTTCGTTGATGCCAATATCGATACGCGGCGCAGCGGAAGCTGTCGGCGCAGCGGAAGCTGTCGGCGCAGCGGGTTTCTTGACGGTTTTGGACATTGCGGAACTCCTTGGATGTGTGGAAGAAAGCAGGATATTTTTACCCGCTTGCAACGCTCCATGCAAGCAGGTTTTACGTTTTCGCGATCAATTGACGCCGTTGGCTTTCAGGAAGGACACGTAGGCCTTGTCAACCTGCAGGATGTGATGCACGAGCCAGGCCTGCAGGAATTCCAGTATGTCCTCGTCGACTGCCTCTTCCCCGCGCTCGAAACACAGCAGGAGATCAATGGTCTTGTGGGTGAATGCGTTGTGCTCCTCGATATGCGTGTCGCTTTCCGGATAATTGAGACGGGCAAAGAGTTCTTCCTCGAGGATAAAGTGGTTCATGGTGTAGTCCGCGAGCCCTTCCAGAATTTCCCTGACCACGCCATATTCCAGTTCCTGTGATTCGATCTGGTCATGCAGCCGGTTGGTGGCTTCGACGAGCCAGCGGTGCTGTGTATCGATGGAATCGATGCCCAGAACGAAAACATCTGACCAAGGCATGAAAGACATGTTTGCCCTCCTGTCGAGAAGGTATCCAAAACATATAAGAATGCCACTATTCGGCCACAGGGGAAACCCCCTGCCAGCAAAACCCCGGAGCAACCGCGCGACATTCTTTTTTCATCGTATTTCCTGGGCAGGAAGCTCTGGAGGTGCGCGGGAACAAGAATCCCGCGCTGGTAGCCCTGTGGGCGGGAATTCTCCGGGCCCCCTGGTTCCCCGGGCTTGTAGATACGAACAAGCCCGGGGGGTATAGCGGGGTCGGAGGATTTCCCAGGTCAGGTCAAGGGATTTCCCGGATCAGGTCAGAGGATTTCCCATGCCAGGTTGATGATGGGGAGCAGTGGGTTGGGCAGGGAGTCCTGTGGCTGGGTGTAGGCGCCCATGGCGTCGACCAGCGC
>JAISME010000190.1 GCA_031276915.1 Zoogloeaceae bacterium | reverse complement strand
GTCATAACCGCTTGAGGGTAAACAAATTTTTTACCCTGTTTCGACATTCGCCCACGCGCTGGCCCTGGGGCAACCGGAAACGACTCAACCGGAAATCGACTCTTGTCGGGACGCTTCCTTGCCGCAAGGTGTCGTAGCCGTTGCTGGTCGGGATTGTCGAAACAAATTTGGGAGTTCCGGCGACCGAAAAATATTTTTCCAATGCCTTTGTTGCTATCCGCGGCCCGGATTTTCCGCAATGATTTTTTTCAACGCGTACAGTCCCTCCAGTGCTTCGCGGGGGGTCAGGCTGTCCGGCTCCAGGGTATCGAGTTTTTCCAAGAGTCTTTCGAGCGCGGGGTCCGGTCCGGATTCGGGTGGCGGAGAAGAGAATAAATCCGGTTGCAAAAGGGCGACTTGCGCCGCTTTTTGTTCGAGGTCGCGCAATTCTTTTTTCGCCCTGCGAATAACCGCGTTGGGCATACCGGCCAGCGCAGCGACCTGGATCCCATAACTTTGGTTGGCGGGACCCTCCTCCAGGGCGTGCAAGAAAACAATGCGTTCGCCGTGTTCAACCGCATCCAGATGGACATTGTCCATGGCCGGATATTCCCTGGACAGGCAGGTGAGTTCGAAATAATGCGTGGCAAACAGCGTAAGGCAGCGGTTCTTTTCAAGGAGGTGGCGGCAAATGGCGAATGCCAGCGCCAACCCATCGAAGGTCGAAGTGCCGCGCCCGATTTCATCCATCAGCACGAGGCTTCTCGATGTGGCGCGATGCAGGATGGCGGCGGCTTCGGTCATTTCGACCATGAAGGTCGACCGCCCCGAGGCAAGATCGTCGGACGCGCCAATGCGGGTAAAAATCTGGTCGATGGGACCGAAAACGGCGCGCTGCGCCGGAACGAAACTGCCCATGTGCGCGAGCAGGACGATCAGGGCCGCCTGTCGCATATAGGTGGATTTGCCGCCCATGTTGGGGCCGGTGATGACGAGCAATTGCCGCGTATCGGAAAGCCGCAAGTCGTTGGCGATGAAGGTTTCGCCGGAAACCGCCATTTCGCTTTCCACCACCGGATGCCGTCCGGCCTCGATGGAAAGGCCGGGCGCCACGGTGAATTCGGGGCGCTGCCAATTGTGGCGGATGGCAGTATCCGTCAGGCTCGCCAGCATATCCAGTTGCGCGATGGCCCTGGCGATCCTGAGCAAGGCGCACACATCCGGCTGCAAGCGCGCCAGGACTTTGTCGAAGAGTGTCTTTTCCAGCGCCAGCCCACGCTCGCGGGCGGAAAGCGCCCTGTCCTCGAACGCTTTCAATTCCGGCGTGATGTAGCGCTCGGCGTTCTTCAGGGTCTGGCGGCGACGGTAATCGTCCGGCACCCTGTCAGCGTTGGCGTGGGTGACCTCGATATAGAATCCGTGCACCTTGCTGAATTCCACCCTGAGATTGGCAATGCCAGTGCGTTCCCGCTCGCGGGTTTCCAATTCCACGAGAAACGCGCCGCAGTTGTCGTTCAGGGCGCGCAGCTCATCCAGTTCGGCATCGAATCCCGGAGAGATGACCCCGCCATCCCGAACCAGGGCGGCGGGATCTTCGGCAATCGCGGTGCGCAAAAGTTCCAGCGCCGCCTCCGGCACAGCCAGGTCAGCGGCGATCCGGCTCAATAGCGGGCTTGGATTTTCGTGGATCAGCGCAGCGAGATCCGGCAGACATGCAAGCGAATCCCGCAGGGTGGAAAGATCGCGGGGCCGCACATTTAGAAGCGCGATGCGTCCAGCGATGCGTTCCACATCGGCCTGGCCTTTCAGCGCCTCCCGCACGTTCCCGGCCAATCGACCATAGTCTTCCTGCAGGCTGGCGATGGCCTCGTGCCGGGCGGCGGGCAAGGCCGAATCGCGGAGGGGATGGTGCAGGGCGTGGCGCAGGAACCGCGCGCCCATGCCGGTAACGCAGGTATCCAGGAGGGAAAACAGCGTCGGCGCGGATTGTCCGCGCAGGGTTTCGGTAAGTTCCAGATTGCGCCGGGTAGCGGCGTCCAATCCCAGATACTGGCTTTCTTCCTCGACACGCAGGGTTTCCACATGCGGCAGCGCGGAAGACTGTGTGGATTGCACATACTGGAACAAGGCGCCCGCCGCCGCCAGCGCTGGACCAAGGTGGTCGGCGCCAAAACCGGCAAGAGACTGGACGCCAAAATGATCGCAAACCAGGGCGCGGGCACTGTCGACGGCGAAATGCCAGTCGGGACGACATGTGCGCACACAACCATCCGGAAAATGGCAATCGATCTCCAGACAATCCGGCAACAGGATTTCCGCCGGACGCAGGCGCTCCAGCGCGGATGTCAACTGCGATGGATCGATTTCCGAGAGCGCGAAATCGCCGTTGGCGAGGTTGAGCCAGGCAAGGCCAATGTGTTTTGTGTCGCGGGCAAGCGCCATGAGGAGCGCATCCCGGCGTTCTTCCAGAAGCGAGGCGTCGGTGAGCGTGCCAGGCGTGAGAATGCGGGACACCACACGCTCCATCGGTCCCTTGCCATCCGGATCGCCAGTCTGCTCGCAGATTACGACGGATTCGCCCTGCTTCACCAGCTTGACGAGGTAGCCATCCAGCGCGTGATAGGGTATCCCCGCCATTTTGACGGGTTGTCCGGCGGATTGCCCGCGCGTAGCCAGAGTGATGCTGAGAAGTCGCGCCGCCTTTTCCGCGTCGGCAAAGAAAAGTTCGTAGAAATCCCCCATGCGGTAGAGCACCAGAGTTTCCGGATACTGCTTTTTCAACGCCAGGTACTGCCGTATCATCGGGGTGTGCCCGGAAAATTCATCCTCATTGCCCTGGTTGGTACGCATGTCGCCTTGTCCATTTGCCGTAAAAAGGTAAAGCGGGATTTTAACGAAACGGCAGGGATCGATTTCAATTTCTTCAATCCGTGCCTACAATGGGAAATGAAATGGACGCCTCCCTTCCACCGGCGCCGGGGCAACGGTGACAAGACTGGTCGCGACAAAACCAGAGATCAAGCCGCGATCCATCCTGTCATCCGGAATGCACGGAAACCCGCTCGAACAGCAGGCGTTCATACGACAAACATGTTCAATCTCCGCTTCTTGACACTCCCATGATTTCCGGTCCTGCCTCCGCCGGCGCGATGAATTTCCTGATGCCCAGTCTGAATGGCGGGACAGGGCGGGATACGCCGCTCCCCGCGCGGCAGTCAGGAATGCGGGAGACAGAAGCGCCAAAAGGCACGGAAGCCGATGCCGGTCGTGTCCCGGCAACAGAGACGGAAACCGTCTCGAACGCGCAACAAGACACCAAGAATACCGAAGACGCCGAAAATACCGAAGGGAAGGCAGCGCTTTCCGGAGAAGAGCAGCGCGAAGTGGAGGAGCTGAAAGAGACGGATCGCACCGTGCGGCAGCACGAGCAGATGCATATGGCGGTGGGCGGCAATCTCGTGACCTCGGGACCGAGCTTCGAATATGAGACCGGGCCGGATGGCAAACGTTACGCTGTATCCGGCGAAGTGGGCATTGATACGTCCAAGGCATCGACACCGGAAGAAACCGTGCAGAAAGCCAGGAAGATTCGTGCCGCCGCGCTGGCTCCCGCCGAACCTTCCGCACAGGACAGACGCGTAGCCGCGATGGCCACGCAGATGGAAATGACCGCCTTGCGGGAACTGGCCAGGCAAAGGCAGGAGGAAAGCAAGGCGGCGAGCGGCAATGGTCCAGATGCCGCACGGACGTCCACCGCGCATCATCAGACGAACGACCAGACGCATATCCGCACCTACCAGCAAATGGCGGAAAACCCTGGCAGCGCGGGCAACCGCTCAGGCGACCGTGTTTCGGTGTTTGCGTAGGGCAAAACTCCGTTCCCGGCTCACTGCCGGAAGCTGTCCTGTGTCTTCACTGCCCGCCATTCGTATCGTCAGACACCTCTTCATTCTCTCCCCCCTCCTCGTCCGAAACGCTCTCGGCCACTTTTTCCAGTCCGGAGAGTTTTTCCCCCGCGTCAAGCGCGATGAGCGTCACGCCCTGCGTGGCGCGGCCCAGTTCGCGGATTTCCGCGACGCGGGTGCGGATCAGCACGCCGCCAGTGGTAATCAGCATCACCTCGTCCTCGTCCGTCACCAGCTTGGCGGCCACGACCCTGCCGTTCCTTTCGCGCGCGGCGATCGCCATGACACCTCGCGTGCCGCGTCCGGAACGGCGGAAATCGCCAAGCCGCGTGCGCTTGCCGTACCCGTTCTCGGTGGCGACGAGCACGGTCTCCTCCTCGTTTTCCGCCACCAAGAGCGAAATGACCTTCTGTCCGGGTTGCAGGGTCATACCACGCATGCCGCGAGCATCACGACCCATCGGGCGCACCGCCTCCTCGTCGAACCAGACGGCCTTGCCAGCGTCGGAAACCAGCACGACATCGCTTTTCCCCGTCGTCAATTCCGCGCCGATCAGGTAATCCCCCTCGTCCAGGTTCACGGCGATGATGCCCTTTTGGCGCGAGTTCGAGAAGTTGGCGAGCGGGGTTTTCTTCACCGTGCCCTGTGCCGTGCACATGAAAACGTAGCGGTCGCCGGAAAACTCCTTCACCGGCAGGATGGCGTTGATCTGTTCTCCCTCCTCCAGCGGGAACATGTTGACGATGGGCTTGCCACGGCTGGCGCGGCTTCCCAGGGGGGCTTCGTAGACCTTGAGCCAGTAGCAGCGACCACGATTGGAAAAGCAAAGGATGTAGTCGTGTGTATTGGCGACGAAGAGATGGTCGACGAAATCGTCCTCTTTCATCATGGTCGCCTGTTTGCCGCGCCCGCCGCGCCGCTGGGCGCGGTAGTCGGCAAGCGGCTGCGACTTGATGTAGCCTGCGTGGGAAAGCGTCACCACCAGATCCTGCGGCGCGATCAAATCTTCGATGTCAAGATCCTGCGCCTGCGTCACGATCTCGGAACGGCGGGAATCCCCGAATTCGTCACGGATGGCGGCAAGCTCGGCACCGATGATTTCAGTGATGCGCGCGGGCCTGGCGAGGATGTCCAGAAGGTCGGTGATCTTCTCCAGCACCTCGCGGAATTCGCTGACGATCTTGTCCTGCTCGAGGCCAGTGAGCCGCTGCAGGCGCAAATCGAGAATCGCCTGCGCTTGCGTTTCGGAAAGCTGGTAGCCTTTCGGAGTCAGCCCGTATTCCGGCGCGAGGTCATTGGGACGCGACGCGTCCGCGGTGGCGCGCGCCAGCATTTCACGGACCATGCCGTCTTGCCAGAGACGCCCTGTCAGCGCGCGGCGGGCGTCAGCGGGCGTCGGCGCGGCCTTGATGAGAGCGATGATCTCGTCGACGTTGGAGAGCGCCACCGCCAGCCCCTCCAGAATGTGCGCCCGCTCCCGCGCCTTCCTGAGTTCGAAGACTGTGCGCCGCGTCACCACCTCGCGACGGTGCGCGAGGAAGCATTCCAGCATCTGTTTCAGGGTCAGAAGGCGCGGCTGGCCGTTTACCAGCGCCACCATGTTCATGCCGAAGGTATCCTGCAAGTGCGTCATCTTGAAGAGGTTGTTGAGGACTACATCCGCCACTTCGCCGCGTTTCAGCTCAATGACCACGCGCATGCCGCGCTTGTCGGATTCATCGCGCAGGTCGGAAATGCCCTCGATGCGCTTTTCGTTGACCAGATCGCCGATTTTTTCCAAAAGGGATTTCTTGTTGACCTGGTAGGGCAGCTCGTCGACGATGATGGCCTGGCGGCTCCCCTTTTCCATATCCTCGAAATGCGTCCTGGCCCGTATCACCACCCGGCCACGTCCCGTACGATAGCCCTCGTGTACTCCCTTGACGCCATAGATGATGCCCGCCGTCGGAAAATCCGGCGCGGGAATTATTCCAATCAGTTCGTCGATGGAAATCGCCGGGTTTTCGAGAAGCGCAAGACAGGCAGCGACCACCTCGCGCAGGTTGTGCGGCGGAATATTGGTCGCCATGCCCACGGCGATGCCGGAAGAGCCGTTGATGAGGAGATTGGGGATACGCGCCGGCAACACCAGGGGTTCTTCTTCGTTGCCGTCGTAGTTGGGACCGAAATCGACAGTTTCCTTGTCGATGTCCTCCAGAAGCTGGTGGCCGATCTTCGCCATGCGCACTTCCGTGTAGCGCATGGCCGCCGCGCTGTCCCCATCCACGGAGCCGAAATTACCCTGGCCGTCTACCAGCATGTAGCGCAGCGAGAAATTCTGCGCCATGCGCACCACGGTGTCATAAATCGCGCTATCGCCGTGCGGATGGTATTTCCCCATGACGTCGCCAACCACACGCGCCGATTTCTTGTAGGCCTTGTTCCAGTCGTTGCCAAGCTCGTGCATGGTATAGAGCACGCGGCGATGCACAGGTTTCAGGCCATCCCGCGCGTCCGGCAGCGCCCGGCCCACAATCACGCTCATGGCGTAATCGAGATAGGAACGGCGCATTTCGTCTTCGAGACTGACAGGCAAGGTTTCCTTGGCGAATTGTTGGTTCATGGTCTGATCGCTGATGAACGTCGGGAATCGACGACGAAAGCGTTATTGGCATATGAATGGAATCCGCCATTCTAGCATGCTGCAAGACCTTTCCCGATCCCTCCTTTCCTCTTCCGGAAAATCATGAGCCACGCGCCAGACCTCCCGACCCATGCACGCTGGATCGTCCTGTCGCACACCGAAACCCCGCCGGAAAATCATGCCAACATCATTCGCAACGGCCTCGAGACCGACAAATACACCGACATATACCGGCCTTTGCGCGACCAGGCGCGATGGCGCGGCGCTTTCCCCTGCTCCGACCCCGCATCCCATCCCGCGCATTGTGCCGGCAGGAAACATGTCATGTCGGCCACGCCTGGGTCGGGAATCGGTGTTGTGTCCTTGACAGGGCGCCTACACGGATTACCCCGGCGAGTTTGGAAAGCGCCACGCGATTCTGGCAGGATGGAGCGCGTCGCAACCCCGAACCGCCCGCAGTTGCATCGCGCGCCAAATCGGCTATGATTGCGACAGGCGCCGATTTCGATGCCGTGCATCCTGATCGAGGCGTACCTTCCACCTACGAATTCGCGAGGAATAACGAGATGATCAAAAAAATCGCCAAGAACTCTTTCACTGTCGCCTTGTTGGCCATGCTCGGCATTGCCGGTATTGCCCAGGCACAGGAACGGGTTTACGTCATTGACCAGCGTGGCGTTGTCGCCGTGAGCGGCACGGGCCTCTGCTGGCGTACTGGCTACTGGACACCCGCCGCCGCCGCCAACGATCCCGCCGGCTGTCAGTGCGACAAGGATCTGCTCCAGCCCAGCGTCTGCGCTCCCGCCGTCGCCACGCCCAGTGCGGAAACACCTCCCCCTCCCAGACCGGCAGTGGTTCCGAAAGCCGGCAAGATCACCTTGGACGCAGACGCCCTCTTCGATTTCAACAAGGATACCCTGCGCCCCGAAGGCCAGGCCAGTCTGGATGAACTGGCCAGCCAGGCCGGGCAACTGGATCTGGAAGTCATCACGGCGGTCGGCCATACCGACCGCATCGGCAAGGAAGCCTACAACCAGCGCCTCTCCGAACGCCGCGCTGCTTCCGTGAAGCGCTACCTGATCTCCAAAGGCATCGCGGACAACCTCATCTACACTGAAGGCCGCGGTGAAACCCAACCGGTGACCGGGGATAGCTGCAATGGCATAGGCGCTGAAAACGGACGCAACAAACGGCTGGTCGCCTGCCTGCAACCCGACCGCCGTGTCGATATTGAAGTGATCGGCACCAAATAATTCCCCGCCGTTTCACTGGAAAAGGCCCTGCCATTTCAGCAGGGCTTTTTCAATGTGTCCGCCCGACATCAGCCATACTTCCGCGAGCGTGAGTTCGCCATAAGCAGATTGCAACGGATGAGCACGGGAGGACAAATGGTCGCGGGAAGGAAGTCTGGAGTACAAGCCGCGCGCCGATGGACAAAACCGGACGGAAGAGGACAACTGTGACCAACCTGAACGCCGATCCCAGGGAGCTCGCCAAATTCGGTGATCTCGCCCACCGCTGGTGGGACCGCAACAGTGAATTTCGCCCCCTGCACGACATCAATCCCCTGCGCCTCGACTGGATCGAAAGCCAGATGCCCCTGACCGAAAAAAGCGTGCTGGATGTCGGCTGTGGCGGTGGCCTGCTCGCGGAAGGCCTGGCCCGGCGCGGCGCGCGCGTGACCGGTATCGACCTTTCGGAAAAAGCGCTGGGCGTGGCGCGCCTGCATCTCCTGGAAAGCGGCCTCACGGTCGATTACCAACAGGTTGCCGCCGAGACCCTGGCGCAGGACTGTTCCCGGGGATTCGACGCCGTCGCTTGCCTGGAAATCCTGGAGCATGTGCCTGATCCGGCCAGCACAATCCGCGCCTGCGGACAACTGGTCAAGCCCGGCGGCATCGTGTTTTTTTCCACCCTGAACCGCAACGCCAAATCCTACCTGTTTGCTGTTGTTGGCGCCGAATACATGCTCAATCTGCTCCCCAGGGGAACCCATGACTACGCGCGCTTCGTCAAACCGTCGGAACTGGCCCGCTGGAGCCGTAACGCGGGATTGACGCCGGAGAACCCCGTGGGTCTTACCTACAACCCGTTTGGCAAGACTTATCGCCTGAGCGATGACATCAGTGTGAATTACATGGTCGCGGCGCGGCGCGAAGCTTCCTGATCGCGCCAACAAGACCGGAGTACATCCCGCAATGAAGATTTTTCTTTCCGTCGTCGCGTTTACTATGCTGTTGCTGCTCGTTTCCCGGCTCCTCCCACTGCCGTCGCAATCCATTGGAACGGGCGCAGTCCCCGACAACGCCCTGCCCTGGCAAATCCGGGTGGACGCGCGGACGGGGCAAAGCGAGGTTTTCGGCCTGAAACCGGGTACCAGCACGCTTTTCGAGGCGCGGCAACGCTTCGGCGGCGAACCGGATATCGGCATCGTCGCGGCGCGAGATGAACTGGGCAATCTGGAAGCCTATTACGCGCAGGTTTCCATGGGACCACTGCAAGGCCGCCTGATCCTTACGCTGGACGCGGACCAGGAGACCTTGAAAGCCATGCGCGCGCGCGCCGTGAAAGCGGAATACATGGAGAGCGCCACGCGCAAGATCCGCCTCTCCCCGGAAGATGTCGAAGCGGCAAACCGGATACCCTTGCGCGCCATCAGTTTCATCCCCGGCACCAACCTGGACGACGCGATCCTGCGGCAGCGCTTCGGCACGCCGGAAGAAGTCATTCAACACTCGGAGACGCTCTCCCACTACCTGTACCCCAAACTGGGCCTGGACATCGTACTGGATACCAAGGGAAAGGAAATCCTGCAATACGTCGCGCCGGGGGAATTCGAGACCCGCATCCGGGCCCCTCTGATGCAACAGGAGAAAACAGCGCAAAATCCGCGCGCGTCCGCAAGAGAAGGATCGTGATCGTACCCATGCCCACGGCGCCCCCTCTTTTCTGCCTCGTGAAAGGCGGGCTTTGTACCCAACAAGCAACGTTGGAACACACAGAAAAGCCATGCCGCTCCCTTGCCACCGCAAGGGATTGCCGCTGTGCGGTTTTGTTCTTTCGAAGAGAGGCAAAGTGACATTTTTTGGTCCATTGGTGACGAATATTGTCACTTCCTGTGTCGTTGGGGTGGGGGGTGAGGGAAGAGAGAAGGGAGGGGAATCAATGGGTTAAGGGTTTTGAGTGTTTCTGGCACATGTCTTGCCTGTAGATTGCCATGATGAAGCGGAACATGACAGGACAGGAACGGGAAGTGGAAAAGACGGTTGTCGGGTCTTCCCTGTGCGCGCGCGATTGCCAGGCTGAAAGC
>JAISME010000185.1 GCA_031276915.1 Zoogloeaceae bacterium | reverse complement strand
GGTGAAGCGGCTGGCCAAGCCGGAAGAAATCGGCTTTGCCGTCGCCTTCCTGGCCGACGATCTCTCCGGCTTCACCACGGGCGCGACCTTGAACATCAACGGCGGCCTGCATTACCAGTAAGCTGTCTGGTTATTTCGCCAAAGGCAAAAGCCCGGAAACATTCCGGGCTTTTTTACGGGCGCCCTGGGGAACGCTTCTTGTCCGTTTCCCGACAAATGCGCTTGCATGGGGCAAGCGTATTCAAATGGGAAAACACAACACATTGTTTTCAAACGATTTTTTGCTTTGGCACGGTGATTGCTCAAGTTCCGGACACGATACCGCAAAGGAGCTTTCCGATGGATCTGCCCGTCGTCAGCAATACCCCGCCTGCCGCTGTGGGTGGGTGCGCATCCAAAGGGTGTGGCAGCCCTCCCGATGCGCTTTCCCACCTGCCCGATCACATTCGCGCCCGGGTGCAGGATCATCCCTGCTACTCCGAAGAGGCGCATCACTATTTCGCGCGCATGCATGTGGCCGTCGCGCCGGCCTGCAATATCCAGTGCAACTATTGCAATCGCAAATACGATTGCGCCAATGAATCACGGCCCGGCGTGGTGTCCGAACTGCTAACACCCGAGCAGGCTGTGAAAAAGACGCTGGCGGTGGCAGCGGCCATTCCGCAAATGACCGTCCTGGGCATCGCCGGGCCAGGCGATCCGTTGGCGAATCCGGAACGTGTCTTCACCACCTTCCGCATGCTTTCCAGGAAAGCACCGGACATCAAGCTCTGCGTCTCCACCAACGGTCTCGACCTGCCGCGCCATGTGGACGAAATCACCACGCACAATATCGACCATGTGACGATTACCATCAACTGCCTCGATCCGGAAATTGGCGCGCGAATCTATCCGTGGATTTACTGGAACCACCGCCGCATCCGGGGCGAGGAAGCCGCCGCCATCCTGATCCGGGAACAGCAAAAAGGACTGGAAATGCTCACGGCGCGTGGCATCCTGGTAAAGGTGAACTCGGTGATGATTCCCGGCGTCAACGACGAACACCTGAAGGAAGTCTCCCGGGTCGTGAAGGCCAAGGGGGCTTTCCTGCACAACGTCATGCCGCTGATCGCCGAGGCCGAGCATGGCACCCATTATGGCGTCACGGGCCAGCGGGGACCAACAGCGGCGGAACTCCAGGCCCTGCAGGACGCTTGCGCGGGTGACATGGCGATGATGCGCCATTGCCGTCAGTGCCGGGCCGACGCGGTGGGCATGCTGGGCGAGGACCGCGGCGCGGAATTCACGCTGGAGAAAATCGATGCGCTGGAAATCGATTACGCGTCCGCGATGACGCGCAGGCAGGAAGTCCGCGCCGGCATTGTCCAGCAACTGGAAGCGAAACGGGCGGAAAAAGAAGAGGCGGGGCGCGCCCTTTCCACTACTGCGGACATCCCGGCGGCAAACGATGCCGAGCGCGAGACGGCAGGCCACGCCATGCAGCGACCAGTGCTGATGGCCATCGCCTCGACCGGACAGAACCTTGTGAATCAGCATTTCGGCCATGCCCGCGAATTCCTGGTGTACGAGGCTTCGGAGCGGGGCGCGCGTTTCGTCGGGCATCGCAAAACCGATCTCTATTGTGTCGGTGAGGATCGCTGCGGTGATGAGAGCGAAGACGGCGCGGCTGCCGAAGCTGTCCTCGCGCACACGATTGCCGCCTTGCGGGGCTGTGAGGTTGTGCTGTGCGCCAGGATTGGCTTCGGACCATGGAACCAGCTAGAAGCGGCGGGCATCCAGCCGAATGGCGAACACGCAATGGAGCCAATTGAGGATGCCGTCATGGCCGTGTACCGGGAGATGGCCGCAGCGGGCAAACTCTCCGGAAACGCCGGGCAAAAACGCGCCTGAAGCAACGGGAGACGGATCATGGCGCTTCACATCACCGAGGTTTGCGTAAACTGCTGGGCCTGCGTGACGGTCTGCCCCAATACGGCCATTTTCGAGGACGATCCGGTATTCGCCATTGATCCGCGAAAATGCACCGAATGCGCGGGCGAATACGCCGAACCACAATGCGCGGCCATTTGTCCCATCGAGTGCGCCATTGTGGACGAACTGGGCGAAGCCCTGAATCCCCTGGGATCGCTCAGTCCCTCCCATCCCGCCGCTGGTGATGGCTTTTATTCTCCCGATGGCAGTTTCCCCGCGTTGCGCGAAGGATGATCGGGCAATGCGGTTTTTTCCAGACGTTCGAATTCCGGAAGACCTGCCATGCAATCCAATCCTCTTGCGTGACAACCGCAATAACCACAGGTGGTGGGCCTTGCCTGGAAGATACGGCGGAAAGTCCGTGAAGCAAAAAAATCAAGCGTATATCGAGCCAGCACACGGGCTTGTCCGAGTGTTGCCAGAAGCGCGTAGAATCCGCCGGGACATGGTTGCCACATATCCATTCATCAATGGCGACACCCGCGCGGGATTTCGTGCGGTTGGAGATATGAAACGAATCCAGGAAAACGGCGCGCGGGCCACAGAAACCAGAAACACAAAGCGCCGGACTGGCCGGCGCATTGCAAACAATGTTGGTTGCGGGGGCAGGATTTGAACCTGCGACCTTCGGGTTATGAGCCCGACGAGCTGCCAGACTGCTCCACCCCGCGTCTGTCAGAAGAGACAGCGATTGTAGTGGTGTGGCGAAATGTTGTCAAGGTCACAGGACAACCGCGCGGACGCGTGTGAGCGGTCGAAGGTGGGATGTAGCCCTTGTCCTGTGACAATTTTTGTCACTTGATGCGCGAAAAATGTCACTTTGCGGGAATGTCGTGATCTTGTTGTTGACGGAAAGACGGCGCAAATGCGCGCGAGCGGGGGAAATCCCGCGACGCCGGACTGGCGGCACATATGTTGCTTTATCAGATTCCAGATTCTTTTCCTGACAAGCCGGACAAGCGATACATCATGTTCTCCACCCCGCCACTTTCGAAAGCATCGACCGGGACACCTACCGTGTTGTGCGCATGCGACATGTGCGGACGGGATGCGAGAAAAAGTGTAAAAAGACTTGACAAACCGGAATATGCAAACATAATTTTGCAAGCAAGCAAGCAAGCAAGCAAGCAAGCAAG
>JAISME010000166.1 GCA_031276915.1 Zoogloeaceae bacterium | reverse complement strand
AGGCCCGCGGCAATCCAGATGGCCTCGCGGTCTGTTCCAGCGTTTCGGAAAACTGAACCGCAGCGTGGATTGCCACGTCGTAAATTGCCGTCCGCAGGACCTCGCAATGACGAGGTGGGATGACGGCAAAGTAGCGGGAGCACCCTGCTCCCGTTCAGACACGGGGGAGCAGGATGCTCCCCCCACTTTGCTGCTTCTCCCGCGGAAAGGCGCAAATCCGCGAATGACAAATTGCCGTCCGCAGAATTGCCGTCCGCAGGACCTCGTTTTTCCCTTCCGGGTTTTCCGGTTTTCTTTTCCTTCCGACTTTTCCGGTTTCCTCGCTTCACCACCCCGGTCGCGGGCGCGTGTCTTTGCGCGCGTCCGGGGCTTTTTTGTTCTTCCCTTTTTTCTTTCCAAAGGAGCACAACCATGAAACACCTTGTACACACCTTCCAGCGCGGCTTTACGCTCATCGAGCTGATGATCGTCGTTGCCATCATCGGCGTCCTTGCCGCCATCGCGTTGCCCGCCTACCAGACATATGTCATCCGCGCCTACGTTGCCGAAGGGCTGCAACTCGCGGGCGGCGCCAAGGCGGCTTTTGTTGACTACTGGATCAACAATGGCAAGCTTCCCCCGCAGGATTATCCCGGTGTCGGGAAGCCACCCAAGAATAGCTACAGCTACGAATTCAAGCCAACGGCCAATGTGAAAAAAATCATGATCGTCGGGTCACATGGTTATGACGGCACTGCCATTCGCATCATCTATGGTGGCAAGAACAAAACGCTGGACAAGCTGAATATTGCGCTTGCGCTATACGCAGGGCATGGCAAGATCACCAGTGAAGGTATTCCCGAACAACTGCTGCAACAGGCCCAGATGGGTGACAAACCGATACAAAGTTTCAATGCCGGTTCCATTGTCTGGGGTTGCAGGCCATACGACCCTGCGGGAGTAGATGGTTCGGGAATGGGCAAGGGGTCATCTTTCGGCAAAATGAGCAAGTATCTGCCCAGCCCATGCCGTTACAAGCATCCCAATCAGAAGGACTGAGGATCGGGTCCAATGCGACACGTGACGAGCATACAACCCAACCAATAGACAGCCCGGAATAATTGCCCCGCAAGAAGCATGTTCCGGGTATTCCAGCGACGCAACACCGCGGACTGCTGACAAACAAAAATCCCCCGGCAGCGCATCCCGGGGGATTTTTTCCATCCTCGCAAAACGCACTCCACTCTGGAAGCCCGGTCTGAAAGCCGGGGCGCCAACCGCAACGACCCGGTAAAGCCCCCTTCCGGGTCTGTTTCGCGCGACAGGCGGGAATGCCTGCCACGCATTTCCTGCCGGGTGATCTGGAGGACGAAATGCATCCGGACGATCTGAATCCGACAAAAGCGCGGAGGAAGTTCCTGCGGCTGCATCGGGCCAGGCTGTTGCCCGGCGATATGCCGGTGAGGACACGCGGAAAGCGCGCGGCCTCAATTCCCGGAAATTGTCACTGTCGTATAGACTGGCACGCTGTCGAACAAGGCCAGCATGTCCCGGTTGCGCATGCGGATGCAGCCATGCGAGTGTGGCTCGCGCATTGGCGCGAATTCGCCGCAGCCGTGGATGTAGATGTAGCGGCGTTGGCTATCTACGCACTGCCCGGCGGCATTGCGACCGCGATTGAAGCCTGGTTCGATGCCAGACAGCCAGAGGATGCGCGTCAGGATCCAGTCCTTGCCCGGATGCACGGCTTCCAGTGCCGGCGACCAGATTTCGCCGGTCGGGCGGCGGCGGGAAAACACCGCGTAAAGCGGACATCCCGCGCCGATCCGCGACCGGACGATATGGCGACCGCGCGGTGTCTGGTTGCTTCCCTCCCGTTCCCCCGCCCCGTTTGCCGCCGTGGAGACCGGAAAATGGAGACACGCCCGGCCCCGGTCATCCAGAAGCGTCAGCGTTTGCCGGGCAAGGGAAATGTGGATGTGCATGTTTCGAAAAGAGTCAGACTCCCTTGATGGTCACAAAGGTCTGCACTTCGCCCCGCCGGATCAGGAGCGTGACATTCGCCCCCTTGGGAAACTGCGCCAAGAGCTTGTTGAATTGCTCCACGCTCTTGAGTTCGTGGGATGTCCTCTTGTGGATGACGGCCAGGACCAGATCGCCGGGACGCAATTCCGCATGCGCCGCCTGTCCCCGCACATCGTCGATGATGAGACCATTCCCGACGCCCAGTTGCCGGCGCTGTTCCGGGGAGAGTTCGCTGACGATCAGCCCCAGACGGTTGGTTCGGGATTCGGCGCGGGGCCTGTTTTGCGCGGGCGCCTTGCTGGTTTCCTCCGTACTTTCACCGATGGTCACAACCACATCGCGCACGCCGCCCTTGCGCCAGATCTGCAGGGTGACCCTGGCGCCGGGCCGAACCGCCGCGACCAGACGGGGAAGCTCGGCGGATTGGCTGATCGCCTTGCCATTGAAGCGCAGGATCACATCGCCGGCCTCGATGCCGGCCTGGTCGGCAGGGCCGTCTTTTTCCACCGCGTTTACCAACGCGCCACCCGGCTTCTCCAGCCCGAACGATTCCGCCAGTTCCCTGGAAAGCTCCTGGATCACGACGCCCATACGGCCCCGGCTGACACGGCCCGATTCGCGCAATTGCCTCTGGACTTCCATCGCCACATCGATGGGAATGGCGAACGAAAGCCCCATATAGCCACCGCTGCGGCTGTAGATCTGGGAATTGACGCCGACCACCTCGCCGTTCAGGTTGAAGAGCGGTCCACCGGAATTGCCGGGATTGACCGCTACGTCGGTCTGGATGAAAGGAACATAGTTTTCCTGCGGCAGGGAACGCCCCTTGGCGGATACGATGCCCGCCGTCACGGTGTTTTCCAGTCCGAAGGGAGAGCCAATGGCGGCCACCCATTCACCCACCCGCAGTTTTTCCGGATCGCCCAGGCGCGCCGTGGGCAATCCCTTTGCCTCGATCTTGATCAACGCCACATCGGTGCGCTTGTCCGCGCCGATGATCCTGGCCGGGAATTCGCGCCGGTCGTCCAGGCGCACGGTGACGGCGTCGGCGCTGTCGATCACGTGCGCGTTGGTCAGGATGTAACCGTCCTCGCTGATGATAAAGCCGGAGCCCAGGGAATGCCGCTCGGATTCGCGCGGCGCGCCCGGAAAGCCATACGGCATGAAGCGCCGGAAAATCTCCGGCACCTCGTCGTCGAACGGGAAAAACGG
Source organism: Zoogloeaceae bacterium (assembly GCA_031276915.1). Lineage (GTDB taxonomy): Bacteria > Pseudomonadota > Gammaproteobacteria > Burkholderiales > Rhodocyclaceae > Azovibrio. The sequence goes on along the minus strand of JAISME010000166.1, from coordinate 7,738 downwards.
GGTGGCGCGCTGCCGCACGATCTGCGTGGTGCTGATGTTGACCACCACCCTGGCCTGGCGCTCCGCCAAATCGGCGAAATCGGGCAACTGACGACCCGCTTGCGCCCGCGCCGCGCTCCCCGCCAGGGCGAGGAATGCAATCAGGATCGCATACAGGAAACGGGACATGTTTCGCATCTCTACATTCTCCATCCAGGACATGATTCCAGCCATGTGGGGGTCAATCGGGAAATTTCCAGAGGGGACGCATCCTATTTCAGTGCGCCCGCAGCGCCGTTTCCAGTTCCCGGCGCGTCACGACGGCGGTGCCCAGTTTGCCGACGACGATTCCCGCCGCCACATTGGCGGCGTGGATGGCGTCGGCCCAATCCGCGCCCGCACCAATGAAGGCGGCCAGGGTGGCAATGACCGTATCGCCCGCGCCGGAAACGTCGAATACTTCGCGCGCGCGGGTGGCTTCCGTCAGCGTTACGGGTTTTCCCTCCGCCTCGGTAAACAGGGTCATGCCTTCTTCACTGCGGGTAACCAGAAGCGCGGCAAGCCCCAGGGATCGCCTCAGGCGCTCCGCCTTCCCGGCGAGTTCCGCGTCCGAGCGCCAGCGTCCGGCCACGGCCTGGAATTCACCGCGGTTGGGCGTGATGACAGTCGCTCCGGCGTAACGGGAAAAATCGTCGCCCTTGGGGTCAACCAGGACAGGCTTTCCGGCCGCTCGGGCGCTCTGGATCATTTCCTCGATATGCGCCAGGCCCCCTTTGCCGTAATCGGAAAGCACCACTGCGTCACAATCGGCCAGGCGACTCTGGAAGTCCTGGAGTTTCGCGCGCAGTATCGCGTGTGTCGGCGGCGTTTCGAAATCGATACGCAAAAGCTGTTGCTGGCGACCAATGACCCGCAATTTCACCGTGGTTCCGAAATCGGCGTCCACGTGCAGGCTGGCGTGGATGCCGTTTGTGGAAAGCAGGCGTTCCAGCGCGCGTCCCGCCTCGTCGCGGCCAACCACGGAAAGCAGGCTGCATGTCGCGCCCAGGGCGGCGGCGTTGCGGGCGACATTGGCTGCCCCACCCAGGCGTTCTTCCTGGCGCTCCACCTTGACGACCGGAACCGGCGCTTCCGGGGAAATGCGCTCGACGTCACCGAACCAGTAGCGGTCCAGCATGACATCGCCCGCGATCAGGAGGCGGATTCGTTCCAGGGCATCGAGAGCAATCATGGGAATGGAAATGTTTCAGAGCAGGGGATCGAATTCCTCGGCGCGGCGTGGCGGATAGGTTTCCCAACCGCCGCAGGCCGGACAACGCCAATAGAACTGGCGCGCGCGAAATCCGCAATGGTCGCAACGGTAGCGCGCCAGACGCCGGGTATAGCCCTGGATGATGCCGCGCGCCAGTTCCAGATCCCCCCGGCTTTCGTTGCTGGAAAGCGGCAGGCGCGCGTCCATCAATTTTTCCAGACCGAGCAGCGATGGATTGCGCTTCAGTTCCGCCCGCACCAGCCCGTAGGCGGCTTCGACGCCTTCGCTTTCCAGTTCCAGTTGATAGACGCTGTCCAGGAGATCGAGCGAAGGATAGCGTTCCAGATAGGCGCGCAGGAGCGCCAGTCCCTCGCCGGTCTTGTTGATCTGGCGATAGGCTTCCAGAAGACGCTGGGCCACCAGGGCCAGGTAGGCGGCGTCCTGTTGCTCGATGCGCTGCCAGAAGACAATGGCCGCTCCCGGATCCGCGCGCCGCACGGCCAGGTCGCCTTGCAGAAGGCTTGCGCGCACGCACTTGCGATGCGCCGCCAGCGCCTTGGCAAGCAAATCTTCCGCCGGATCAAAACGGGAGCGCATCATCTCGTTGGAGGCTTGTTCGCAGTAAAACTGCGCGATTTCCTTGCCCGAATAGAGGTCGGGCAGTTCCCGGGCCACTTCGATGGCTTTTCCCCAATCCTTTTCCAACTGGTGGATTTCCATCAGGTAACGCTGGGCCTCCTCCCTGAAAGAGGAAGAGCGCAATTTGAGGAAAATTTCCTCGGCGCGATCCAGGAGACCGACTTTCAGGAAATCCTGTCCCAGTTCGGAGAGCGCCTGCAGACGGATTTCCTCTCCCAGATCGTCGCGGTCGATCAGGATCTGGTGCATCCGGATGGCCCGCTCGGTTTCGCCCCGGCGACGAAACAGGCCGCCCAGCGCGAAATTGAGCTCCACGGTCTGGGTGTCGCTTTTCGCCACTTCCAGGAAGGCGTCGACGGCCTTGTCCGGCTGCTCGTTCAACAGGAAATTGAGCCCCTGGAAATAGGAGCGCGACAATACGCGGGATTCCCGCACCACATGGCGGATGTCCACCCGCGCGGCAATCCAGCCCAGGCCGAAGAAGAACGGCAGCAACAAAAGCCGCCAGTATTCCAGTTCCATCAGGATTCCGGACCGGGAATTTCCACCGCCGCCGCGCGTTCCAGATCGCGCCGCAAGCGGGCCGACACCCTGCGCTCCCTGAACAGCACGCCCGCCATGACCAGGACGCCCAGCAGCACGCCCGCCACGAACACACTCACGATCAGGAGCGCCAGCGGAATCTGCCAGGCATGGTCGAAAAAGAAGCGCACCTCGACCGGCGCACTGTTCTTCAAGGCGAGAACGAGGATGAAAAGAAAAATGAAAAGGCGAATAGCCCAGGTCAGAACGCTCAGGACACGCATGGCTTCGAGAAACAGGAAAGGGCGGGACGTCGGCCTCGGAGTTTTTGAATCTACCACACTCCGGAGGTCGGACACCAGAAAGTCCCGGATTGGACAGGGCAACCGCGGCAAGGATTGGCGCGGGGGTGTGCCGCCCGATCATTCCGTGCGATGAAGCCGGGGAGGGAAATCCTCTTCAGTATCGCTCGACGCGCGGTGGCGGGATGGCACGCGGAACAGCGCGTTATCCCGGGATGCGTAACGGAATAAACATATGCGATTCTCGTCTTTCATAAAAACATATCCGCGTGAATACTGAATATATCGATCCATCGGGGAGACAGCGCATGCAAACAACAGGTATCCTGGCCGCAGAGGTGTTTGCCGTTCCGGACACGGCGGAAGATGACAGGGAACCACGCGCTGATTCCGGCCAGGAAAGTCGCAAACACCGCGTACGCGCCATTGCGCGCCAGCAGAGAGGCAGACGGGGCGGAAGCCTGGGCGACCGCGGGTTTTTCATCGTTTCCTGGCTTGTGCCCCTGACGCTGGTCGCGCTTTGGGAGATTTTCGCCAGGCTGGGATACATTGCGCCGCAGATCCTTTCCGCGCCCAGTGATGTCGCCAGGACAACATGGAACCTGGCGCGGGACGGCAGTCTGTTCACGCATCTGGGCGCCAGTCTGCTGCGGGCGTTCGCCGGGTTCGTGATTGGCGGCACACTGGGGTTTTTCCTGGGCGTGCTCGTGGGCTTTTCCCGTCTGGCCGAGGCAGTGCTGGATCGCTCCCTTCAGATGGCGCGCGCCATTCCCTTTCTCGCGCTCCTGCCGCTTGTCATCATCTGGTTCGGCGTCGATGAAAGCGGCAAGATTTTCCTTGTTACCCTGGCCGTGCTTTTCCCCATCTACATCAACACCATGCTGGGTATCCGCCAGGTCGATCCGAAACTCCTGGAGGTCGCCCGGGTTACCGGACTGACGGCATGGGGCAGGATCGCCAAGATCATCCTGCCCGGCGCCATGCCTTCCATCCTCACCGGGGTGCGCTACGCGCTGGCCACCGCCTGCATGGCGCTGGTCATCGCGGAGACCATCGCCACCGACAAGGGGATCGGCTTTCTCGTCATGGACGCGCGGGAATTCCTGCAAACAGACGTCATCATCCTGACACTCGTCATCTACGCCATCCTGGGCGTGCTGGGCGACAGTCTCGCACGCTGGCTGGAAGGCCGCCTGCTCTCCTGGCATCCCAATTACGCGACAGAGGAGACGGCTTGATGGTCTCCCGGCGCGAAGACCCCGTGTCCCTGGCCGTTACGTGCGCCGTTAACGTGCACGGACTGTGCCGCCGGTATGGTGAACGCGTCATCATCGACGAGCTCGACCTTTGCATCGGACGCAACGAATTCGTCGCGCTCCTGGGCGAGAGCGGATGCGGCAAGACCACGCTGCTGCGGGCGCTCGCCGGTCTCGACGCCGCCGACGCGGGAACGATCAAGCGTGCCGGCGAAGTCGCCGTCGTCTTCCAGGAGCACCGCCTGATGCCCTGGCTGCCGCTCTGGGCGAATGTCGCGCTGGGGATGGAAAGCAGGACAGGCAGGGCACTGGCGCGGAACGCCCTGGGTGAGGTGGGTTTGTCCGGGCGCGAGAACGACTGGCCACGCAAGCTCTCCGGCGGTCAGGCGCAACGGGTGGCGCTTGCCCGGGCACTGGTGCGCGAACCCAGGCTCCTGCTGCTCGACGAGCCATTCGCCGCGCTCGACGCGCTCACCCGCATCAAGATGCACGCGCTGGTGAAGGAATTGGTTGCCCGTCACCATCCCGGCGTGCTCCTGGTGACGCATGACGTGGACGAGGCCATCGCCATCGCCGACCGCATCCTGATTATGCGCCACGGCAGGATCGCCGTTTCCCTGGATGTCGCCGCCGAAACAGAAAACGGCAACACGGCGTGCCTGCGTGCGAACCTCCTGAACGAACTGGGCGTGGACGTTCCACGTTTCGCCCATGCCTGATTTTGACCGACACGGAAAGGAAACCGACATGGTGAAACCACAGGAATCGAAACACTCCTTCGACGCCGCGCGCCGGCGTCTCCTGCAAGGCGCGGCGGCAAGCGCGGCGCTGATCGCGGCGACGGGCGTTCCCTTGTCCGCCGCCGCGCCGGCTCCGGGAAAACGCAATACCGACACGGTGCGCGTCACCTGGGGCGCGAGCGGCGCGCTTTCCCTGCTCGCCAAGGAACGCGGCGTTTTCGAAAAAACGCTGGCGGCCCAAGGCATCAAGGTGGACTGGATTGGTCCTTTCCCCAATCACGCACCCACGCTTCAGGCCGTGGTGGGCGGCAGCGCCGACTTCGCTTTCTACGGCAGCACCACGCCAGCGCTCGCCGCCATTATCGCCGGCTCGCCCCTGGTCTTCCTCCAGTACAACATCCACCATCCCCGCAGCGCGGCCATTCTCGTGAAAAAGAATTCCGGCATTCATTCCGTCAAGGATCTGGCGGGCAAGAAAGTGGCGGTCAACCGTTCCGGCCTGGGGGAGTTTCTGGTGGTGGCCGCGCTGGAAAAGAACGGCCTCCCGCGAGACGCGGTGCGGTTCGTTTACCTCAATCCACCCGACGCCGCGCCCGCCTTCGGCCAGGACAAGGTGGACGCCTGGTCGATGTGGTCACCCGGCGTAGACATCGCCCGCGAACAGTTCGATGGCCGGAACGTTTTCTTTGAAGGCGACCTGCCCTTCTACATCGATTTTTCCACCCTCGTTTCCGCGCGCAAGTTCACCACGGAAAATTCCGCCCTCGCCCGCGCGGTAATCGACGCCTATGCCGCCGAAGGCAAGTGGGCAAACGAAAACCTGCTGGCGGCGGAGACCATTGCCCAGAAAGCGGGCAAATACAGCGACGGCGCACGTGACCATCTTGTCGGCCTGAAACGCCAGCACCGTTTCTACGAGGCGGACGACGCGAAATTCCTGGCGGATTTCCAGCGCGCCGCCGACTGGCTTTCCGAACGCAAGGTGCTGCCGCGCAAGGTGAAGGTGGCCGAGTATTCCGTAAAACCCTGATTCCCCCGTTATCACTTGCTTTTTCAATGACAGGAGACCCATCCATGCCTCGCAAGGAAATTGTTTTGGGCGTCAATGTGCTCGCTTCCGGCCGCCACGACGCCGCCTGGAAGACACTGCCGAATCCGCAGACGCTCTCCACCGATATCGATCATTTTATCCAGATCGCCCGGATTGCCGAACGTGGCAAGTTTGACGCGATCTTCCTCGCCGAGAACGTCGGCAGCCTGGGCAGCACCCACCCCTGGGATGAGCCTTACCACCGTCCCTGGCGGGCGCTTGATCCCATCGTCCTGAACGCCGCCCTGAGCCAGGTGACGGAGCACATCGGGCTGGTCTCCACCACGACCAGTCTCTTCGGCCATCCCTATACCATTGCCCGCCAGATCGCCTCCATCAATCACGCAAGCAGGGGACGCGCCGCCTGGAACATTACCACCAGCCAGGCGCCCGGCGTGCTGAAGACCTTCGGGCTGGACGAGGGCTTCGAGCAGGAAGAACGCTACCGGCGCGCCAGTGAATTCACCGAGATCGTCACCCAACTGTGGGATTCCCTGCCTGCCGAGGCCATCGTCGCGGACGTGGAACACCACATCTATGTGGACAAGAATCGCCTGCGTCCCATTGACTTCCAGGGCCGGCATTTCCGTTCCGCCGGAACGCTCCAGACACCGACCGAATGGCAGCGGCCAGTGATCTTCCAGGCTGGGCAATCAAAGGAGAGCAAGGCCTTTGGTGCGCGCTACGCGGACGCGCTCTTCACGGGGCAACGCACCATCGAAAGCAGCCAGGCGTTCTACCGGGAGACGAAGGCGCTCGCGCGATCCCATGGCCGCGACACCTCGCAGTTCCTGGTGCTGCCCGGACTTTTCCCCATCCTGGGCAGCACCGAGGCCGAAGCGCAAAGACGCAAGCGGGAACTGGACGAGCGCCTTGATCCCGATTACCTGCTGGGAGTGCTGGCCAAGCAACTCGAACTGGAGCCTGGCGATTTCGAACTCGACAAGCCGCTCCCCTACGACAGGATCGAGGCGGCGGCGGCCAACATTCCGCCGGAGGGACGCTGGCATCGCCAAACCATCGTCGACGGGGCGAAAGCCAGGGGACTCACGACACGCGAGGTATTGTTCGCCAACCTGACCGGCGGACACCGGCTCATCGTCGGCACGCCGGAACAGGTCGCGGCCAATATCCTGGAATGGGTCGACAAGGAAGCCGCCGACGGTTTCAACCTCAATGCGGACATCTACACCAGCGGCCTGGAGGACATCGTCGCCTACCTGGTCCCCGAACTGCAAAAAGCCGGGCGCTTCCGCAAGGAATATACCGGCAAGACGCTGCGCGAACACCTTGGGCTGAAACCCTGGGTTCCCCCCGCGCGCTAGGAAAATCCGGAGCGGTTCGTGTTCGCGCCACCCGGCCTTTCACCGGAAGAGGAAAACATCATGGCACAGCGAAATACCAGGAACACGTTCAATGCCAGTCGCCGCCATTTCGTGCACGGCGCGGCGGCGGGCGCGGCATTGCTCGCCACGACGGGGCTGCCCCTGTCGGCTGCCGCCGCGCCGGCGCAATGCCGGCACGGTGCGGCTCACCTGGGGACCCGGCGGCATGCCGCGGCTGGCCAAGGATCGCGGCGTCCTCGAAAAACCCTGGGAAACAAGGGCATCAGGGTGGAATGGGTCGGACCCTTTCCCAACCATGCACCCACGCTCCAGGCCGTGGTGGGCAGCAGCGCCGATTTCGGCTTCTAGGTTGTGCATTCCATTCAAGCGGACAAAGTACTGCTGCGCGGTACTTTGCCCGCTTGACTCTGAGATTGGCTTTCTCAAAGAGGCACTTTGATGACTCAATTAAATGAAAATGAATTAGCGACAACAGCCCTTCAGGGCTGTCGGTCTAACGCCATTTGTAGGTGGTGCCGTCACGAGATTTCTGCCCGCAGGGCGATGCAGCGGATTTGCACGACAGCCACGAAAGAAGCCAGATTCTTGGCATAACGGGTTGCAATGCCACGC
>JAISME010000086.1 GCA_031276915.1 Zoogloeaceae bacterium | reverse complement strand
ATCATCTCCTCGACCCGCACCGCGTCGGCGGGCGGGAACTGCCCATGCTGCAACATGCGGCGAACATTGCTGTAGCTGCCCGTATCCACGTCGACGGAAAAGGTCGACACCGGCGCTTCCGCTACCAACTTTATGGGATTGTCCTGCTGCTTGCCGTAAAGTTCGCGGTTGGGCTGATGGACTTGATCGTCTGCGATTTCCACACTTTGGTGACTCATCCCGGCAAGCGGTCGGCTGCGTCCGGCCTCTACCTTGTTGCTGCGCGATAGGGCATCGGCTCGCGCTGCGGGCGCGGCGGCGGGCATGGGTTCCTCCTCGCTTGCGGGCGCTGCGCTCTCCACCGATGTTTCGGGTTGAGCTTGATTCAGATCCGGCGCTTGCGCGACAGGCGCATTTCCGGCGGCGCTGCCAGGCGCAGCCGCGCCTTCTGGATTCGGATGATCCACAGAGCAGGCGGACAAGGCAAACAAAAGGGCGGCGCAAAGACCACGGATTTTTTTCATGATGTTCTCCAGTAACGTTGGCAAAAGTCAAGAACGCGAAAGATCCAGGAGCGAGGCGACAGGGAAAGACTGCGTTAAAATCACGCCCGTTCCTGCGCATTCTATTCCTAAACGAAAGACAAGGCGTTTCGGGGTTAAAGCGCGCGTAATTTTTCATAAAGCCCGAAAACAAGCGCTCTTCCCGCCCCTCACGCTTGAGAGGGGCGGGGGTTTTGTTTAATAGGGCGCCCCTGGATGCGCCTTCAAAAACGCGCCTTTTGCGCGCCTTTTGTTTTGCGCGGATACAGGCTATCCTTCCCCTTTTCTTGCGCGTGGAAAAGGGTCATGACCTCGACTGGCAGACGGGCATCTTGTCCATGAACATGCTGACTTCGCTCTGGAACGCGCCCGGCGGCGTCTTTCCTGTTTTTGTCCTGCTGACGCTGATTGCCCTGGCGTTCCTGCTGCGTTTCGTGTTCCCCGCCCTTTGGTTGCTTGGGGACTTGCGCCGCGCCGCGCGCGCCCTGGAGCGGCTGGCGGCGGATGGCGGCAGGCCGGGGCCGGAGATGATCGCCGCGCAGGTGATGCGTTCGCCCCGCCTTGCCCACCTGTGGCGGGAATATGCCCAGACGCTGCACCGCCTGTCCGTTCCCGGCGCGTCGTCGTCGCCCGTCGGCGACTGGCGGGCGACGGCGATGTCCGAGCAGTTCTTTACCGTGGCGGCGCTGGTGGAGACGCCGCTCAAGACGGAATTCTACAAGCATCTGCCGGGCATCCTGACGAGTATCGGCATTATCGGCACCTTTGCGGGCCTGATCGTCGGGCTGTCCCATTTCGAGATCAACAGCGACGCGGATACCGTGCGCCTGAGCCTGAAACACCTGATCCAGGGGGTAGGGCACGCCTTCCAGGTGTCCGCGCTGGCGATTGCCTTGTCCATGCTGGTGATCTGGATCGAAAAGTCCCTGGTGACGCTGGCCTGTCGCCAGGTTGCCCGCCTGAATGAACGGATCGACAGTCTGTTTGAAGGCGGCGTGGAAGAGGAATACCTGGCCCGTCTGGTCCAGGCAAGCGAGATTTCGGCGCGACAGGGCGGCGAATTGCGTCAGGCCATCGTCGGCGAATTGCGCCAGGGTTTGGGGGAACTGGCGCGCCAGCAGCAAGAAGCGAGCGTCAGGCAGCAAGAGCAGATGGCCGCCGCCGTGGCGAACGCGGTCGCCCAAACCTTGCGCGAGCCTCTGGCGCGCGTGGCCGCTGCCGTGGAAAAGGCGGGCGGCAGTCAGGGGGAAGCCGTCAGCCGTTCGCTGGAGCCTTTGCTGGAACGCTTTGTCGCCCGCGTGGAAACGCATCTGGGGCAAGGGCAGGCCGGGCTGGAAAGTGTGCTGACCCTGGCGGCCGATTCCCTGAATCGCGTGGTGGCGGAACTAGGCCAGACCGCCGCCCGTCTGGATCATCTCGGCCAGGGCGCGGTGACTGCCGCCGCCGGGCAATGGCAGACGGCAGGGCAAGGCGTCGGGCGCGCCGCCGACACCTTTGCCCAGGCCAGCGGGCAACTCTCGGCTGCGGCCGGGGCGCTTTCCGCCGCCGCCCATGAGGCGGGCGAAGTCATGCGCGAGCAGGCCCGGCAGCGCGAGGCGCTCGCCCTGGTGTTTGGCGACGTGAAGGCCATGCTGGAAAACGCCCGGCGGGAAGCCGCGTTCACTACGGAATCCATCGCGCGCCTGGAAGCGGCGGGCAGCGCGCTTTCCCGCGCCGAACTGGATGCGACGCGCTATCTGGAAGGCGTCAGCCAGACGTTATCCGAGGCGCACGCCAGCTTTGCCGACAACGTGGAGCGCACCTTGCGTCAGGGCAACCGCCAGTTTCATCAGGAATTGTCGCTGGCGGTGGATTACCTGAAGGGGGCGATCGAGGCCTTGGGCGATACGCTGGAAACCCTGGCGAGCCGCAAATGAGTTTGGGCGGAAAAAGGCGTCCGCCGCCGCCGCCGTCGCGTGACGAGGCGGAGCGGCCCTTCTGGATATCCTTCTCCGATCTCATGACCGCCCTGATGGCGCTGTTCCTCGTGGCCATGACCGTGGCGCTGCTTTCCGTCACCCATGAAATGGCCGAAACCGAAGACCGGAAGGCGGCGCGGGAAGAAGACATCGACCAGTTCATGGCCGAGCTTGCGGCGGCGACGCGCGATTTCCCCGGCGTGACCGTGCGCGGAAGGGTGGTGGATTTTGGCGAGCGCGCCCGCTTCGAGACCAATCGCCACAGCCTCGACCCGGAGCAGGCCCGCTTGTTGCGCGAGCTTACACCTTCCCTGCTTGCCCTGGCCCGAGCGCCACTGGGAGAGAAATGGCTAAAGCGCGTGGTGGTGGAAGGCTTTGCCGACGCGCGCGGCAGTTATCTCTATAACCTGCACTTGTCCTTGCAGCGTTCCGAACGGGTATTGTGCGCGCTCCTGGCCGCTCCGCCCGCGCCTTCGGCCTTGTCGGAAGCCGATCGACTGCTGGTCCGCGAGCTGTTTTTGGTGAGCGGCGCCTCGTTCAACGCCTTGAGGGAAAGCCACGAGGAAAGCCGCCGCATCGAATTGCGCCTGGAGTTTTTGGAACTGGACGAAGCCCGTCTCCCCAACCGTCGCCAGTCGCTGGAGACGGAAACGCGCTGCCCGCTGGACGCCCCATGACCCCCCTGGAAACCCTGAAAGCCCGTCTGGAAGAAGCCATGTCGGGGCGGCCAAGACAGCACGGCTGGGGCGACCTGCCCGCCTTGCGCCGAAGCCTGGAAGCGACGCGCCTGGCCTTTGGCGACACGCTGGGCATAGCGCGCGAGGCGCGGATTGTCCAAGGCGTGATGGCCTTTCGCCTGCAAGGCGAGCGCGTGGATTTCGTGCGGCTGAAGTATGCCTGTCTGGGGCTGGCGCGGCCTCTGGACTGGGAGGCCCGTCGCCTGCTGGAAGACGAAAGGCTGACGCGCCTCCTGCTGCAACGGGTAGCCGCCCTGCGCGATGATCCGCGCCGCTTCGGGATGTGTTGTCGCAATCTTCTCACGGCGCTGGAACAGGCGACGGCGGAGGAGACGCCGCCCTCCGCCGCTGTTGCCCGCAACCTGGGTCTCCTGCGCCGTTTCCTCGGGGAGGCCGCCCGCGATGCGGCGGGTGACGCGGCAAGCGTGTCGCTCGCTCGCCGCGGCGAAACTTCATCTCCCAGGAGATGAAGCGGAACGCTGCCGCCGTTTGGCAGCGTTCCGCAGAAGTCTCGTAGCGCACTACGAAGGTCTCGTAGAGTTCTACGAAGGTCTCGTAGAGTTCTACGAAGGTCTCGTAGAGTTCTACGAAGGTCTCGTAGAGTTCTACGAAGGTCTCGTAGAGTTCTACGAAGGTCTCGTAGAGTTC
>JAISME010000081.1 GCA_031276915.1 Zoogloeaceae bacterium | reverse complement strand
TGGCGGGACGGGAACCGGCGGCGGCGATCTGCGAAATCATGAAGGAAGACGGCACGATGGCCAGGCTCCCCGATTTGCTGGAATTCGCGCACAAGCACAACATCCGCATCGGCTCCATTGCCGACCTGATCCACTACCGCGCCGCCTCTGAAACGCTGGTTGAGCGCGTCAGCTCGAAATCCGTGGAAACGCGCCACGGCGAATTCACGCTGCACGCCTACCGCGACAAGGCTTCCGGCGCGGCGCACCTGGCGCTGGTGAAGGGCGAGATTCCGGTCGCGGGCGAAACGCTGGTGCGGGTGCATGAGCCTTTGTCGGTGCTGGATTTTCTTGACCCGACGGGCCGGCCTGCCGCGTTCAGCATCGATCAGGCGCAGGCGGTCATTGCCCGGAACGGGCATGGCGTGATCGTGCTCATGTACCGCCCGGAAAACAGTCAGGAGATCCTGGCGCGACTGGATGAGATACCGACGGACAAGGCGCATCCTAATGTCAAGTGGGATCCGCGTGTCCACGGTATCGGCGCGCAAATCCTGAAAGACCTGGGCGTCACGAAGATGCGCCTTTTGTCCAGCCCGTGCAAGATACCTTCCATGACCGGATTCGGACTGGAAGTGTGCGGTTTCGTTGCGACACCGGGGGAATTGAACTGACATGCCCTACTTCGCACATTTGTTTGAGTACCCGCAAAATCTGGATGGCGGAGGGCTGAAGATCGCCATCGTGATGAGTCGTTTCAACCGAAACATCGGCGAGGGACTACTCTCCGCTGCCGTGGCTGAATTGAGGCGTTTGGGCGTTGCCGACGCGGATGTCAGCCTAGCGACAGTTCCTGGCGCGCTGGAAATCCCGCTGGCACTGCAAGCGCTGGCGCGAAGCGGCAGGATCGACGCCCTGATCGCCCTAGGCGCGGTGATTCGCGGCGAAACCTATCATTTTGAGGTCGTCTCCAACGACGCCTGCCGCGGGATCATGACAGTTCAGATGGAAACCGGCATTCCTGTTGCCAATGGCATTTTGACCTGCGAGAACGACGACCAGGCACTGGCAAGAATGGCGCAAAAGGGCGTGGATTGCGCGCAGGCCGCCGTGGAAGCCGTCCGTCTCAAGAGCGCGATCCAGACGCGCGCGCGCTGTTGAGATACCGGGACATGCACACTGGAGAAAACCCTTTGTCCACGGACAAGACCAGGAAATCAAGGCCCGCCCGCCGATGGGCGCGGGAACTGGCGTTGCAAAGCCTCTATGAATGGCGCATTGGCGGGGCGGATGCGGCATGGATCGAAGCGCATTTCACGGAGCTGGAAGGGCACCGTCAGGCGGATCGGAAGTTCTTCCTGGCCTTGGTGCGCGGCGTTATCGACCAGCATGTCCGGCTTTCGGAGGTTTTGTCCGAACACCTAGACCGGCCCTTTCCCGAACTTTCGCCCATTGAATCCCTCGTTCTCCTGATCGCGGCCCACGAACTGCTCCATTGTCCGGAGACTCCTTACCGGGTTGTCATCAATGAGGCCATCGAACTCGCCAAGACATTCGGTGGAACGGATGGGCACCGGTATGTAAACGGCGTACTGGACAAGGTGGCGTTGCAAGCCAGGGCGCTGGAGACGAAGGACGGAAGGGACAGGAAGCCGGACTGATTGCCGTTTTCTCCTCCCGTGGGGGAGGGGGCTGCTGTTTGCAGGAGTAGATGGAATTCGATCTCATCGCGCGGCATTTTGTCCGGGCCACGCCACATACCCGTCTGGGACCGGGGGATGACGGGGCGCTCCTTGTCGCGTCACGGGGAGCGGAACTCGTCGTCACCACGGACATGCTGGTTGCCGGAACGCATTTTTTCCCCGATGCGAACCCAGAGGATTTGGGATGGAAGACCCTGGCGGTCAATCTTTCGGACCTTGCCGCGATGGGGGCCATGCCGCGTTGGGCATTTCTGGCTGTGAGCTTGCCCAGGGCCGACGATGCCTGGCTCGCGGCGTTTGCCGAAGGCTTTTTCGCATGTGCCCAAACGTTTGCCGTGGATCTGGCGGGGGGCGATGTGACGCGTGGTCCGATGAATTTCTGCGTGACCGCCATCGGCGAGGTTCCCTCTGGATGCGCCCTGCGCCGGGATGGCGCGCGGGCTGGAAATGATATATGGATTTCCGGGCGGATTGGCCTGGCCGCGTTGGGCCTGGAGCATCGCAAGGGGAAACTGGCCTTGCCGGAGTCTCTGGTTCCCCTCTGCGAAAAACGCCTGACGCGACCGCAGCCTCGCGTGCAACTGGGCATTGCCCTGCGCGGCGTGGCAACCGCCGCCATTGACGTTTCCGACGGACTGATCGCCGATCTTGGGCATATCGCGCGCCGTTCCGGTCTTGCGGCAGTGCTTTTCCGCGATCGGTTTCCGTGTCTCCCCGTCCTCGACTTGCCCGACGCGCCCGATGCGGCACTCACCGCCTTTCTCTCTGGAGGCGACGATTACGAATTGTGTTTTTCCGCACCGCCCGCCTGTCGCGCCGCATTGATCGCACTGGCCACCCGGCTGGATTTACCCTTGTGGCGCGTCGGAACACTGGCCTCGCCGGATATCTCGACGCCGCCTGGCGCGGTACGTCTCACCGGTCCTGATGGTGAAATTCTGCCTTGTCCGGAAACGTCAGGATATGAACATTTCACGTGATTACCGGATATTGGGTGACTCGGTCCGGGCTGTTATTCTAGGGGAAGACGAAACGGCGTATTTTGCCTTGTCCTGTCTTTTGATACAGAGTGTTATAAACGGATTGGGAGTAGGTACGTATTATCGGGATATAAACCAGTCATCGACGGTATTTGACGGAAAGTTCCGTGTTGCTGGTTTTCCCGACGGATGGAGAAAGGGATTGTGCGCGCTTCATTGCCAAGCTTTCAGTTTGGCAATGAAGCGCGCACAACGCACAACGTGAAAACTTCTCCAGCTTTTCCTTCCCCTTCCGGGTTTCTTTCCCCTCCGGGTTTTCCGGTTTCCTTGTTTTTCCTCGTTTCACCACCCCGGTCGCGGGCGCGTGTCCTGGCATGCGTTCGCGGCCTTTTTTTGTTCTCCCCTTTTTTTCTTTCCAAAGGAGCGTCATCATGAAACATCTTGCACACATCTTTCCGCGTGGCTTTACGCTCATTGAACTGATGATCGTCGTCGCCATTATCGGCATCCTTGCCGCCATCGCCCTTCCCGCTTATCAGGCTTACACCATCCGCGCCTACATCGCTGAAGGGCTGCAACTGGCACGGGCGCCAAAATTGTTTTCATCGATACCTGGATGAGCAACGGTCTTGGGGGAATGCCGACTGTAGCTTATCCCGGTTCCGGGAGGTCTCCCAAAGGCAGCTACAGCTATGAATTCACACCGATGGACAATGTACGGGGAATTGAGATACAAGCTGTTGATGGCTCCAATGTCTGCCCTGGTATCCGCATTTATTATGGAGGGGAAAACAAGGTTCTGAATGGTCTGAAGCCCGTGCTGAATCTTTCGCCGGGATTTGGTGGGGTCAAGGAGAACGGCATGCCGCTTTATCAACTGGGACATCCGGGTGGTCTTGATGGTGACGCTACGGCAGGTTCCATCGTCTGGGGATGCAACGCGAGCTATCTCACCACGACATTCTTTGACCGGCTTGCCAGGTATCTGCCCTCTCGTTGCCGCTACAGAGGCAATGCATCACATTGAACAGATGGCCTGTCAGAACCTGTTCAGCCGTGGCCCGGTCGCTTCGAACCGTGCCGCTCGGGCAGGCGTTTCTCATCCCGCAAGCCTCCCGCGCATCTGCTGGGCTTTGAACAGTCTCTCATTGTTTTCCCGTCGAATTTTCCGCCATTTGCGGGACCTCGGATAGAATGCGCGCTTTTCCCCGTGTAAACGTACCATGATCTGCACCCGTTTCGCCCCTAGTCCCACCGGTGACTTGCACATTGGTGGCGCGCGCACCGCGCTGTTTTCCTGGGCCTATGCTCGTCACCACGGCGGCAAATTCATTTTGCGCATCGAGGATACAGACCTTGCCCGTTCCACGCCCGAGGCCGTGCGGGCCATTCTCGACGGCATGGCCTGGCTGGGGCTTGCGCATGACGAGGGACCGTTCTACCAGACGCGGCGCATGGGTCGCTACCGGGAAGTGCTGGCGCAAATGCTTGCCGCCGGCACGGCCTATCACTGCTACGCCACGCCGGAAGAACTGGAAGCCCTGCGCGCCGAACAGGAAGCGAAAAGGGAAAAACCCCGCTACGATGGGCGCTGGCGTCCCGAACCCGGCAAGGTCCTGCCGTCCGCTCCGCCTGGCGTGAATCCCGTTGTCCGCTTCAGGAGTCCCAGGGAAGGCATCGTGACCTGGGATGATCTCGTCAAGGGGCGAATCGAGATCGCCAACCACGAGCTGGACGATCTTGTCCTCGCCCGTGCCGACGGCACGCCAACCTATAATTTCTGTGTCGTGGTTGACGACTGGGATATGGGCATCACCCATGTCCTTCGCGGCGACGATCATGTCAACAACACACCGCGCCAGATCAACATCCTGAAGGCGCTGGACGCACCGATACCACGCTACGCCCATCTTTCGATGATCCTGGGACCGGACGGCAAGAAACTTTCCAAACGGCACGGTGCAGTGAGCGTGATGCAGTATGCCGAGGATGGCTACCTGCCGGAAGCGGTGATCAACTACCTGGCCCGCCTGGGCTGGAGCCATGGCGACGATGAAATCTTCAGCCGCGAAAAGCTTGTCGAATGGTTCAGTCTCGACCATATCACCGCCTCGTCGGCGCAGTTCGACTTTGAAAAGCTGAAATGGATCAATCAGCATTACATGAAAGAAGCGCCGGTGGAAAGACTGGAACCCCTGGTCGTGGCGCGGCTCGAAAAGCGCGGGTTCGATCTTGCGCGCGGTCCCGATCTCAAGGCCGCCATCACGCTTTATGTTGACCGTTGCAATACCCTGGAGGCGCTTGCCAAAGCGCTGGAACCCCTTTACACGCCAGTTGCGCCCGATGCCGGATTGATCCGGCAGCATCTGGACGACAGCGCCCGTCCGGCGCTTGCCGCATTCGCTACCGGTCTGGAAACCGTTGCCTGGGAAGCCCCGGCCATTGGGGAACTCCTGAAAGCGACGTTAAAAGCGCACGGCCTCAAAATGCCCCGGCTCGCCATGCCGCTGCGGATAATCCTCACCGGCCAGGCGCACACGCCCTCGGTCGACACCGTCATCACCCTGATCGGGCGCGAGACCGTTCTGGCGCGCCTTCGGGAATATCGCTCCTGATTCCCTGAAAGCGAAAACCTTGATGCACCCGGCAATACAAAAATTACTTGCGCACGCCAAGAGCTTCCCGCTATAATCTGCGGTTTTTCGGGGATGTCCTGCGTGGGCGTCCATTGCCTTTCCATCCGTCGGCCAACCGTAGCCGATGATGAGGAGAATAAACATGAGTCTAGGCCTTGTTGGTCGCAAGGTCGGCATGACGCGCATTTTTACCGAGGATGGCGCATCCATCCCCGTTACAGTGCTCGATGTGTCGAATAACCGTGTGACCCAAGTCAAAAAGCCGGAAACCGACGGCTATGCGGCCGTTCAGATTGCTTTCGGCAAGCGTCGCGCCTCTCGCGTGATCCGGCCGCTGGCTGGTCATCTGGCAAAAGCGGGCGTGGAAGCCGGGCATGTCCTGAAGGAATTCCGTGTCGAGCCGGATCAGTTGCAAGACATGAAGCCCGGCAGCCAGATCGCGGTCACCATTTTCAGCGAAGGCCAGAGAGTTGACGTCACCGGCACTTCCATCGGCAAGGGTTTCCAGGGCGGCATCAAGCGTCACAATTTCAGTTCCAACCGCGCTTCCCACGGCAATTCCGTTTCCCCTAACGCGCCGGGTTCCATCGGCATGGCCCAGGACCCGGGCCGGGTATTTCCGGGAAAGCGCATGGCAGGACATCTGGGCAACGCCACCGCGACGCAGCAGGGGCTTACCGTGGTGCGTGTCGATGCCGAGCGCCAGTTGTTGCTGGTGAAAGGCGCCGTGCCGGGCGCCAAGGGAAGCGACGTGATCGTGCGTCCAGCGGTCAAATAAAGGAATCGGCATGGAACTGAAAGTCATCAACGAACAGGGCCAGGAGACGGCGAAGCTGGAAGCTTCCGACGCGCTTTTCGCCCGCGATTACAACGAAAGCCTGATTCATCAGATCGTGACGGCTTACCAGGCCAACGCCCGTCTCGGCAACCGCAAGCAGAAAACTCGCGCCGAAGTGACGCACACCACGCGAAAACCCTGGAAGCAGAAGGGAACGGGGCGCGCGCGCGCGGGGATGTCTTCCTCCACCATTTGGCGTGGCGGCGGGCGCGCATTCCCGAATACGCCGGAAGAGAATTTCAGCCAGAAGGTCAATCGCAAGATGTTCCGCGCGGGTGTGGCCTCCATTCTTTCCGAGCTTGTGCGCCAGGAGCGTCTGGTGGTGGTCGATTCCCTTTCTGTGGAAGCGCCCAGGACCAAGCTCTTTGCGCAAAAGCTGAAAGGCATGGGGCTGGATGCGCGTCTTCTGGTGATTACCGACCAGTTGGATGAAAATCTTTATCTTTCTTCCCGCAATCTCCCCAACGTGCTGGTGCTGGAAGCCAAGGAAACCGACCCGGTTTCGCTTGTGCGTTTTCCTCGCGTCCTGGTGACGAAGAATGCGGTGGCCAAATTCGAGGAGATGTGGGCATGAGCAATCCGCGTCAATTAAAGGCGGCGCGCCGCAAGAACGGCGGGATTCGCCAGCATGCCGTCCCCGGCAAGGTCGCGCCTGAGCGCCTGATGCAGGTGTTGCTTGCGCCGCAGGTTTCCGAAAAGGCGACCCGGGTGGCGGACAAGAGTAATCAGGTGATTTTTCGTGTCGTTTCCGACGCGACGAAGCCGGAAATCAAGGCGGCGATAGAGCTTCTCTTCAAGGTGAATGTGGAATCGGTGCAGGTTTCCAGCGTCAAGGGCAAGATCAAGCGATTCCGTCAGAAACCCGGCGTGCGCAAGGGCTGGAAGAAGGCTTTCGTCAGCATCGAGGCCGGTCAGGAACTCAATTTCGTGGAAGGGGGAGGGGCGTAACATGGCTCTCATCAAAGTCAAACCCACTTCACCCGGTCGCCGTGCCGTGGTCAAGGTGGCTGCCGAAAACCTCCACAAGGGCCGGCCTTTCGCCGGGCTTGTCGAGAAGAAAACCAGCAAGGCCGGTCGCAACAATCATGGTCGTATCACCGTGCGCCATCAGGGCGGCGGTCACAAGCAGCATTATCGCGTGATTGACTTCAAGCGCAACAAGGACGGCATTCTCGCCAAGGTGGAACGCATCGAATACGACCCCAACCGTTCGGCGCATATCGCTCTCCTCTGTTATGCTGATGGCGAGCATCGCTACATCATTGCGCCACGGGGGCTTGCAGTGGGGCAGCAGGTGGTGAGTGGTTCCGAAGCGCCGATCCGGCCTGGCAATACCTTGCCGATCCGTAACATCCCCGTGGGCACCACGCTGCATTGCGTGGAAATGTTGCCGGGGAAAGGCGCACAGATGGCGCGCGCGGCGGGCGCGTCGGTGCAGCTTCTGGCCCGCGAAGGCGCTTATGCCCAGGTGCGGCTTCGCTCCGGTGAGATTCGCCGCGTGCATGTCGAATGTCGCGCCACGATCGGTGAAGTCGGCAACGAGGAAAATGGTCTCCGGAAAATCGGCAAGGCTGGCGCCAATCGCTGGCGCGGTATCCGCCCGACGGTGCGTGGCGTGGCGATGAACCCGATCGATCACCCGCACGGCGGCGGTGAGGGGCGTACCGGTGAAGGACGGGTACCCGTGAATCCATGGGGGCAGCCGACCAAGGGCTACCGTACCCGCAACAACAAGCGCACGGACATCATGATCGTACAGCGCCGTCATAAACGTTAAGAGGGAAAAATGGGACGTTCCATCAAAAAGGGCCCGTTCGTCGATGCCCACTTGCTGAAAAAAGTCGATGCGGCGCGCGCGGGAAAGGACAAACGGCCAATTAAAACCTGGTCGCGCCGTTCCACCGTGTTGCCGGATTTCGTGGGTCTGACGATTGCCGTGCATAACGGACGGCAGCACATTCCGGTTTACGTGACGGAAAACATGGTTGGCCACAAGCTTGGCGAATTTTCCCTGACCCGCACCTTCAAGGGTCATACCGCCGGCAAAAAAGCGAAGAAATAAGGAGAGCATCGAATGGCAACAGAAACGACCGCGACCCTGCGTGGCGTTCGCCTTTCCGCCCAGAAAGGCCGCTTGGTCGCCGACCTCGTGCGAGGCAAGCCCATCGCGCATGCGCTCGATATCCTCGCGTTTTGCCCCAAGAAGGGCGCGGATGTCATCCGGAAGGTTGTGCTTTCGGCGATCGCGAATGCCGAACATAATGACGGCGCGGATATTGACGAACTGAAAGTGAGAACAATCCATGTCGAGAAGGGCACGGTCTTGAGACGGTTTACGGCGCGAGCGAAAGGCCGTGGCAACCGGATTCTGAAACCGACCTGCCATATCTACGTCACGGTTGGAAATTAAGGACAGGTCATGGGACAAAAAATTCATCCGACAGGTTTTCGCCTTTGCGTCACCCGCGACTGGGATTCCCGCTGGTTTGCCAATAACCGTGCGTTTTCCGGCATGTTGGCCCAGGACGTGATGGTGCGTGAATACCTGGGCAGAAAACTGAAAAACGCTTCCGTTGGCCGTGTCCTGATCGAGCGTCCGGCCAAGAATGCCCGCATTACCGTTTTTTCCGCTCGTCCGGGCGTGGTGATTGGCAAGAAGGGCGAGGACATCGAGCTTTTGCGCGCCGACCTGCAGCGCATCATGGGCGTGCCCGTGCATGTATCGATCGAGGAAATCCGGAAGCCGGAAACCAATGCCCAGTTGATTGCCGACTCCATTGCGCAACAACTCGAAAAACGGATTATGTTCCGCCGCGCCATGAAACGTGCCATGCAAAACGCGATGCGCCTGGGTGCGCAAGGCATCAAGATCATGAGTTCCGGACGCCTGAACGGCGCGGAAATCGCCCGTACCGAATGGTACCGGGAAGGTCGCGTACCCCTCCATACCCTGCGGGCCAACATCGATTATGCGACCGCCACTGCCGAGACCACCTATGGCGCAATTGGTATCAAGGTCTGGGTATACAAAGGGGATCAACTCGCGCGTGGCGAACAGCCGGAAAGCGCCGCGGACATGCCCGCTGACGATGTACGCCGGACGCGCCGCCGTCCGTCTGCAGACAAGGCTGGCGACAGGCCCGCGCGCGCCTCGCGCGACGAAAAGAAACCGGATGGCGAAGCAAAGAGGCCCGTCAAACGGGTCAGAAAGGCAGGAGCTTGACAAATGTTGCAACCAAATCGTCGAAAATACCGAAAGGAACACAAGGGCCGCAACGAGGGTCTCGCCACGCGCGGCGCCAAGGTGTCTTTCGGGGAATGGGGCTTGAAAGCCACAGGACGCGGTCGCCTGACAGCCCGTCAGATCGAGGCTGCCCGACGCGCCATGACTCGGCACATCAAGCGGGGCGGGCGCATCTGGATTCGCATCTTCCCGGACAAGCCCATATCCAACAAGCCCTTGGGTGTGCGCCAGGGCGGTGGCAAGGGAAATCCTGAATACTGGGTCGCCGAGATCCAGCCAGGCAAGGTTCTTTATGAAATGGACGGTGTGAGCGAAGAACTGGCACGCGAGGCGTTTCGCCTAGCGGCGGCCAAACTCCCCCTCGCTACCATCTTCGTGACCCGACACGTGGTGTGATATGAAAGCGAGCGAACTGAGAAACAAGAGTGTGGACGAATTGAAAACGGAACTGCTGGCGCTTCTGAAAGCGCAATTCAGTCTCCGTATGCAAGTGGCCACGCAACAACTTTCCAATACCAGTCAATTGGGAAAGGTGCGTCGTGACATTGCGCGGGTACGGACACTTCTTCGCGAAAAGGCGGTGTAAATCATGACGGAAGCAATCAAAACAAACGGCGGACGCATTCTGATCGGTCGCGTGGTTAGTGACAGGATGGACAAGACCGTGACGGTTCTGGTCGAACGCCGGGTCAAGCACCCGTTTTACGGCAAGATCATCACCAAGTCCAAGAAGTACCACGCGCACGACGAGAATAATGAGACGAGCGAAGGAGATCTGGTCGAGATTGCCGAGACCAGGCCGATTTCCCGTACCAAGACTTGGCGCGTGACGAAACGGCTGGAAAAGGCTGTGCGGGTTTAGAATGCGCTGACGCCGTTTTCAGGGAATACAAACAAGGACGCCTTTTGTGGCGTCCTTGTTCTTGGCGCGATTATTTCAGATTCATTGAGTGACACAATATCCTCCCCGCGCAGAGGATGGGAAGGCGGGATGCCGCGACCATTCATGGGAGAGTCGGCCCGCCGATGCATGGATGACATATCGGTTGTGGCGAAGAAGCCCCGGGCATTACGCGAACCGGGGCGATCGTGGGCGCACTCGTTTCATTGCCCTGGAAAGCACATGGGCGATCCGCATCCTTCCTGTGGAACCCCCGGCGGCGCGATTTCCGATTCCATCATTGCTCAGTGTACATTGCCCTTGCAGTGGCAACGGGAGGGCTGAACCCTGACCCGAATGGTTGCTTGGGCACAAGGCCCGAGTTTCGCAAGGAGGGGAAGTGAAAATGCGGGATGACGCTTGCAAAAAAGTCCTTGTCTTGTCCGTGATCTCCGCCATCGTGGCGTTCATGGCGCGTGGCAGTTCCTGCGTGCCATTCAGCAGGACGTAAATAAATGATCCATGAGGGGGATTCAGGAAAGTACAGAATCTTGGAAAATGATGAACAAGTTACCAGAAAGCCCGCCTGTCCCCCTAAAGGGGAACCAGGCGGGCTTGGGTTTATTGCCCTGGCGCTGGGACGTAACGCCCGTTTCGCCGGATGTGCATGCACATGTCAGATTTCGATGGATCCCTCGATTTCCTGCAGTTTACGGCGGGCAAGCGCGAGATTGGCTTTATTCTTGTCCAGCACAAAATACAGGAAAATGCCTTTCGATTTCGCAATCGGGCGGATGATGTGGTATTGCTTGCCCAAGGTGATCAGGATATCTTCGATGACGTCGTCGAGACTGAGGGATTTCATGGTCGCGAGCTTCGCGCGTACCACTTCGGTGTTCCCCGCTGCGGCAAGCTCAATGTCTATACCCGAGCCTTCCGAGCCAAGCAACAGGCCGCTATTTGCATCCACGACCGCGACAACCAGGGAACCGCTAATGGTCAGGGCTTCTTTCAGTGATGCTTGGATGGTGCTCATGTTCCATTCTCCTTTTAAAAGATTAAAGATAAAAACGCCTGCCGTCTTTTACGTCAGCGGCAGAGATGAAATGACAAAGCATTAAGCTTCGATCATTTTCGCAACCACCTGTCTGGCATAGTAAATCAATTTGCCAAGCACGGCATCCTTCGAGGCTGCGATACTCAGGATCATGGGGCAATTGGGATGCCGTATATCCATGATGAAAATATACCCGCTTTCACTTTCGATGGTAATACTCTGGTGATCGACGCCGGTGCCGATTTCCTTGATGGCCATGTCGCCAATCGCGGAGATGGAGCTCGACAGGGCGGAAAGCTTCGCGCCTTCTTCCTCGGACATGGCGACGGAAGCGACATCGAAACCATCTGTTGTGGCAATGACAGCGCTTTTGACGCCAATGCCACCAAGCTTTTCGACAAACAGCCTGAGTATGTATCCGGCCTTGCTGCGCAAGTCTTCGCTAATCGGTCGCGGCGCGTGCATGGGGGAAGGTTTTTTCGCGGTGGAATTCACAGTCGTGCCTCCATTTGTACCAGCAACAAATCCAGTATCCATAAAACCTGTGCCTTGTCGCGCACATCCGCGGCGACTACGGGGTATACCAAATGTTTCTTTTGCATCATTTCGGTAAAGGTTTCCAGGGCGGGCGGGCGCGACGCGTCCATTTTGCTGAGGACGACCACGCAAGCCGTCTTCTGGATCAGGTTCCTGAAGTGGTCCAGGTAAATGGATAGGTCCCGCAGCGGCTCGGGTCGCGTATGGTCGATCAGGATCACGAGACCCAGAGCGCCCTGCGCGAGCACATCCCACATGAATGAAAAACGCTCCTGGCCCGGGGTGCCGTAGAGTCGCAGCCGCTCCGCCTTGCCAAGCGAGACCTCACCATAATCCAGCGCGACTGTTGTCGCTTCCTTGCCGAGCGTCAAATCGTTGCTCAGCACATCCGTACAGATCACGGGAATCTCGCTGACAGACTGGATTGCTGTCGTCTTGCCTGCGCTCACCGTGCCGGTAAAGAGTATTTTATGTTCGATCATGGAAAGTCAGGCGGAGGAAAATCCAAGACCAACACGAATTCTCCTCAACAGGCCCTTGAGTCCTTTCAGGGTATCGGTGTCCCGGGAAAGTGAAGGCGACGAATACGCAGGGGGCGGCGGAACGGCTTCCACCTTCTCCGCGTCGATTATTTTGGCATATCCCGCGTGGTGCAGGCTGTACAGGAACTCCTTGCAGACACTCCGGGGTTGTGCGGAATGTTCGGCCAGTTCGGCGAGTGTCATGCTGCGCGCGCTCAGCATGGCGGCGATGCGCCAGAAACTCTTGTTTCCGGAAAGCATCTCGGGTGGGGGCCAGCGTAACAACGTAATGCGCATGTCTTCCGGGAATGCATTCCCGACGACATGCTGCTGCGACACTTGCCGTTGCTGAACCTGTTGTAACGACAGTTTTCCCCGAAAGAAGTTTTCGACCTGTTTCAATTGTCCGGCAAGCTGGTAAGCATGAAGCGGGGAATGACAACGGATTAAATGTTGTCGCGGATCGGGAAGAAGCGGCGCGTCGCTTATCCACAGGAATATCTGTTCCCTGTCTCCCTTGGAGCGCAGGAGTGCGGCCACAGAGGCAGGCGCGGTTTCCGTGCCGATGATCACAAGGTCAACTTCCAGGGAGCGCCGATAGTCCCATGTCACGTTGCCTTGCGTTCCATAGAGCGTGATCACCGACTTGAGCAACACGAAATCCCTGTGCGTACAACCGACTACTGTATAGCTCACGGGAATTTCGGGTTCTGGTTTTCCGGGATCGTTTTGTGTCATGGTGATGAAATTATGATATTGAAATTATGGATGACTGTCTTGGTTGTGTATTCATACTAGTCTCATACAGTTTGAAAATCAAACGAAATGGTCAGCGAAGCCACTTTGCAAAGGTTGTTGTCGAATGTGCCATCTTCGGTGACCGTATGTCGGGCCTGTACATTGACAACGAACTCCGGTTTGCAACCCTGCCCGAAGGGAGCGGCGGCGCTCCGTTTGTTTACTTGCAAACAAAACGTGGGAATCTCCGATAGAGGATGCCCCATTGACCGGAAAGCCGGGGATGGCGATACTCACCAACCTTGAGCTTGCGGTGAAAACGCATTTGCCGCGGGGATCCGAAGCACCAAATCATCAGGGGGAAATCATGCCAGTGGAAAATGCAAAAATCATCTATACCTTGACCGACGAGGCGCCGCGCTTGGCGACGGCGTCTTTTTTACCGGTCGTGCGCGCTTTCGCCGCGCCGGCGGGGGTCGACGTGGAGGCGGCGGACATTTCCGTTGCCGCCCGTGTGCTCGCGGAGTTTTCCGAATTTCTCACGGAAGCGCAGCGCGTGCCCGATACCTTGGAGTCGCTGAGCCGGAAAACCAGGGAACCGGACGCTAATATTATCAAACTGCCCAATATCAGCGCCTCGGTGGCGCAATTGGTCGCTTGCGTCAAGGAGTTGCAGGACAAGGGCTACAATCTGCCGGACTATCCTGAGGATCCGCAGACTGACGCGGAAAAGGCCATCGCCGTCCGCTACGGCAAATGCCTGGGATCAGCGGTGAATCCCGTGTTGCGCGAGGGAAATTCCGACCGCCGCGCTCCCCTGTCCGTCAAGAATTACGCCAGGAAGCATCCGCACAGCATGGGCAAGTGGAGCAAGGCATCCCGCACGCACGCCACCTGGATGCGGAGCGGCGACTTTTATCATGGTGAAAAATCCATGACGCTCGACAAGGCGCGCACAGTCAGGATGGAGCTTGTCGGCAAAAGTGGCAAGACCACGGTGCTGAAGCCGAGACTCGCCCTCCAGGCTGGTGAAATCATCGATTCCATGTTCATGAGCAAGAAAGCGCTCTGCGATTTCTACGAAGCCGAGATGAACGATGCCCACGATGAAGGCATCATGTTTTCGCTGCATGTCAAGGCGACGATGATGAAGGTTTCCCATCCCATTGTCTTCGGCCACTGTGTGCGCACCTATTACAGGGACGCTTTCCAGAAGCATGAAAAGCTCTTCGGGGAACTGGGCGTCAACGTTAATAACGGCATGGTTAACCTGTACGACAAGATTGCCGCGTTGCCCGAATCGAAGCGTGAGGAGATCATCCGCGATCTGCACGCCTGCCACGAAAAGCGCCCGGAACTGGCGATGGTCGATTCCGCCAACGGCATCACCAATTTTCATTCGCCCAATGACGTGATCGTGGATGCCTCGATGCCTGCGATGATTCGCGCCGGCGGCAAGATGTGGGGTGCGGACGGCAAGCAGAAGGACGTAAAGGCAGTCATGCCGGAATCCACCTTTGCCCGTATCTATCAGGAGATGATCAATTTCTGCAAGACGAACGGCGCCTTCGACCCGGCGACCATGGGTACGGTGCCGAATGTCGGTCTGATGGCGCAAAAGGCCGAGGAATACGGTTCACACGACAAGACCTTTGAAATCCCCGAGGATGGCGCTGCCAATGTGGTCGACATCGAAACCGGCGAAGTGCTGCTTTCGCAGGATGTGGAAACCGGCGACATCTGGCGCATGTGCCAGGTAAAGGACGCGGCAATCCGCGACTGGGTGAAGCTTGCGGTCTCCCGTGCCCGCAATTCCGGGATGCCCGCCGTGTTCTGGCTTGATCCCTATCGTCCGCATGAGGCCGAACTCATCAAGAAGGTGAAGGCATACCTGGGGGAACACGACCTGACGGGGCTTGATGTCCAGATCATGTCCCAGGTGCGCGCCATGCGCTACACGCTGGAGCGCGTCATCCGCGGGCGGGACACGATTTCCGTGACGGGGAACATCCTGCGCGATTACCTGACCGATCTTTTTCCGATCATGGAACTGGGCACCTCCGCCAAGATGCTCTCCATTGTGCCCCTGATGGCGGGCGGCGGCATGTACGAAACTGGCGCGGGCGGCTCCGCGCCCAAGCATGTGAAGCAGTTTCTGGAGGAAAATCACTTGCGTTGGGATTCTCTGGGTGAATTCCTGGCGCTTGCCGTATCGCTGGAGGATTTGGGGGACAAAACCGGCAACGCCCGCGCCAAGCTGCTTGCCAAGACCCTGGACGCGGCCACCGGCAGACTGCTGGATAACGGCAAATCCCCTTCGCCCAGGACCGGTGAACTGGATAATCGCGGCAGCCAGTTTTATTTGGCGCGTTACTGGGCGGAGGCCCTGGCGGGGCAGACCGAGGATGTGGAACTGGCCGCGCGTTTCGCTCCGCTTGCCCGGACGCTTGTCGACAGCGAGACCGCGGTTCTGGGGGAACTGGGCGCCGTGCAGGGTAAACCAGCGGATATCGGCGGCTATTATCTGGCCGATCCCGAAAAACTCGAAGCGACGATGCGTCCAAGCGCGACTTTCAACGCGGCGCTGGAAGCGCTGGCGGGCTGATTGTTCCACTGCTCGCCGCGCGACCAAGGCAGAGCGGCGGGCATCCGGCGGTTGTGCGGGGAAGGCGCGCGCTTGTCTGGAATATCCTGTTTTGTGCCTGCAAGGGAGACGGCGAAGACAAGCTGGAACGAGGAGGCGCAACGTGGAGGGGGTAACGGAGTGCAACGGGAAACTTGGGCGAGATCCCCCGTTTTTGCGAGCGTTCACGGATGACGCGCCGCCCGGGAGCGGGGCGGGTCGGCCAAACGAACTGCCCCTATTCCGGCATCTGGCAGGGATGCGTATCTGCGGTCCGAAGCAAAGGAAACAACCGCTCTACGTCTCCAACCCGTCGAGGTCCACGACCAGTCGCCACAACGCGTGGCCGGATGCCTGGTACTTGCGCTCAAAAGGCGTCAGCGCCTCTTCTTCCGGTATCCAGCGTTCGACTGCGGGTTGCCGCTCCAGCGCTGTCCGGCAGGCGAGCGCCAGTTCCTCCACGTAGATGCGCCAGTTGCTGCGGCATTCGAGAACGCCTCCCAATGCGATGAGTGCGGGAAAACACGGGTGGCCGTGCCAGCGGCGTTTCAGATGCTCCTGTTTGGGCCAGGGGTTGGGGTACAGGAGATAATGGCGGAAGAGACGGATTCCTTCATCATTCATGAGTCGCCAGAAATCCACGAGATTCGCGCGCGTGAACGCCAGATTGGCCGGCAAGTTTCGGGGAATGCGGGCAAGCCGGTGCGCGGATTGATCCACGCCCAGCACAAAAGCTTCCGGGAACCGCCGCGCCAGACGCGCGGCGCTCTCGCCGATCCCGCAACCGGAATCCAGGATCAGCCGCGCCGCGGGATTCCAGTCCCTCCAGGCATGCAGCGCGGCGGCGAATGCTTCCTTGCTCACGGCGGCGACGGGTTTTTGGAAAACAGATCCCAAATGCCGGCGAACCGTGCGCTCGAGATCGGGGTGCGGCCCCGCCTGATGGCTTGTTACCAGTCGTGAATTGGCGCGGGCGCGCATGATTTTTCTTTCGGCGTGTAGGCGGACATGCGTGTCCGGACATCTCGGGAATGGCGTCGATCAACCCGGCGATCCTGATTCGTGATTTCCTGGATGGAGAGTTTAACCAAAACATGACACGGCGCAAAACCGGGAATTTTCCTGGGAAACGTATCAGGAAGAACGATGTGGTAATTGGTAATACCAATATTGGGGAGACCTGAAAATCGTGATGGCCTGCCTGGTGGGAGGTCTCCGGGTCCGGCTTGTTTGGATATATATTTGAATTCAATGCCTTGTTTTCCAGGGCATCCTGGGGTGTGTGGCATTCTCCCGACACGCTTGCCATTCACGCGCCGCGCGTCTAGAATCCCGGTCTTACCAATTTGGATTTCTCCTTTTCCCCGTGCCGCGCCTCCCCCTGTCCGTGCCGAAAATTTCCGATGCCATCGCGTCCGATCTCGAGCGCAGCATCCTGGAAGGTTCCCTGCAACCGGGAGCGCGATTGCCGTCGGAACGGGAACTGGCGGCGGAGTTTGGGGTATCGCGGCCTTCGCTGCGTGAGGCGATCCAGAAACTGGTTTCCAGGGGGTTGCTGCGAAGTCGCCAGGGAGGGGGCACCTTCGTGACGGATCGTCTTGGCGCTGTTTTTTCCGATCCCTGGCGGGACATGCTGGCGGCGCATCCGAATCTGCGCGAGGACCTGCTGGAATTTCGCCGCATGCTGGAAGGACAGGTGGCGGAATGGGCCGCCGAGCGCCGCACGGATGCCGATATGCGGTGCCTGCAAGCCTGTTTCGAAGCGATGCGGGATGCTTTCGAGGAGGTCGCCCCGGATGCGTGGGTGGCGCGGGATACGGCGTTCCACCAGGCGATTGCCGATGCCGCCCACAATGCCTTGCTCGCGCATCTGAACGCGACCCTGCTGAAGCTCATGGAAGACGACATCCGCGTGAATCTCACGGAACTGGGCGCCGCGCCGCGTTCCT
The DNA here is from genome assembly GCA_031276915.1 of Zoogloeaceae bacterium. Taxonomy (GTDB): domain Bacteria; phylum Pseudomonadota; class Gammaproteobacteria; order Burkholderiales; family Rhodocyclaceae; genus Azovibrio. Next base: position 8,173 of record JAISME010000081.1, on the reverse strand, counting down.
TCGCGCTTTTGGGAACACAGCACCGTGCGTTGTTCGAGGCAATTCGTGACCGGAATGTCGTCGCGGCCCGGAGCGCCGCGGAAACCCATCTTGACTTTGTCCGCGAGAGCCTGGCGCAGTCCCTGCGTTCGCTTGCGCGTCGTGAAACCGCTGCCCGCCGTCTGGAGGGGGCGGGCTCTTTTTTGTCTCCTTGATCCTGGAAAGGAACTTCGATGAGCGACAATCAATATGTCATTCCCTTTGAACATCTGCGCAAGGAAGACGTCGACAAGGTCGGCGGCAAGAACGCTTCCCTGGGCGAAATGATCAGTCAACTGGCGGATACCGGCGTGCGTGTGCCCGGTGGCTTTGCCACCACCGCCCAGGCCTATCGGGATTTCCTGGCGCAGAGCGGGCTGGACAAGCGGATTGCCGACACGCTCGAACATCTTGACGTAGACGATGTCAATGCCCTGGCGCGCGCGGGCGAGCAGATCCGGAAGTGGATTGTCGATACGCCGTTCCCACTGGAGCTTACGACAGAAATTACAGAACAATATCAAAGAGTTATATCGGATTCTTCAAGTGATATATCATTTGCGGTGCGCTCCAGCGCCACCGCTGAGGATTTGCCCGATGCTTCCTTCGCCGGGCAGCAGGAAACCTTCCTCAACATCGTCGGGCTGGAGAATATCCTGCACGCGATCAAGGAAGTCTTTGCCTCGCTCTACAACGATCGCGCAATCGCCTACCGTGTGCACCAGAATTTCGTGCATGCCGATGTGGCGCTTTCTGCCGGCGTGCAGCGCATGGTGCGTTCCGACAAGGGCGTGGCGGGCGTGATGTTTACGCTCGACACGGAATCCGGTTTTCGTGACGCCGTGTTCGTCACCGCGGGTTACGGCCTGGGCGAGACCGTGGTGCAGGGCGCGGTGAATCCCGACGAGTTCTACGTGCATAAGCCCATGCTGAAAGCAGGCAAGAAGGCTGTGGTGCGCAGGAATCTCGGTTCCAAGATGATCCGCATGGTCTTTACCGCTGAAAAGGTGGCCGGAAAATCCACGATCATCGAGGATGTGCCGGAAGCCGACCGTATCCGTTTTTCCATCGACGACGCGGAGGTGGAGGAACTCGCCCGTTACGCTCTTGTCATTGAGGAGCATTACCAGCGTCCGATGGACATTGAATGGGGCAAGGACGGCGTCGATGGCAGGCTCTACATTCTCCAGGCCCGTCCCGAGACCGTGAAATCGAGGGAAGACGGCAATCGCCAGGAGAAATTCAGGCTGAAGACCTTCTCCAGGGTGCTTGCCTCGGGCCGCGCCATTGGCCAGCGGATCGGTGTTGGGCCGGTGCGCGTCGTCCACGATCCGAAGGAAATGGACAAGGTCCAGCCTGGCGATGTGCTGGTGGCCGACATGACCGATCCCAATTGGGAACCGGTAATGAAGCGCGCTTCCGCCATCGTCACCAACCGTGGTGGTCGCACCTGCCATGCCGCAATCATCGCGCGTGAACTGGGCGTGCCAGCCATCGTGGGCTGTGGCGACGCGACCGAAGTCCTGGAGGAGGGCGAAACTGTGACGGTTTCCTGTGCCGAAGGGGATACCGGTCACATCTATCGCGGTCGGCTGGATTACGAGATCATCACCCGGGATGTTTCCGCCATGCCGGACATTCCCGTGAAGATCATGATGAATGTCGGCAATCCGGAACTGGCCTTTGAATTCGCGCAGCTTCCCAATGCGGGTGTGGGATTGGCGCGGGTGGAATTCGTCATCAACAACGTGATTGGCATCCACCCCAAGGCCATTCTGGAAATCGACGAGATTCCCGCCGGCAAGCGCGAGGAAATTGAACGCCGCGCCCGTGGCTATTCGAGTCCGGTGGAATTCTTCGTGGAAAAGCTCGCCGAGGGCGTGGCGACCATTGCCGCCGCCTTTTGGCCGAAGCCGGTGATTGTTCGCCTCTCCGACTTCAAGTCCAATGAGTACCGGAAACTCCTGGGCGGCGACCTTTACGAGCCGGAAGAGGAAAATCCCATGCTGGGTTTCCGGGGCGCGTCGCGCTACATTGCGCATTCCTTCCGCGATTGTTTCGCGCTCGAATGTCGCGCCATGAAAAAGGTGCGCGAGGAGATGGGGTTTGCCAATGTTTGGCTGATGGTGCCCTTCGTGCGCACGCTGGATGAGGGCAGGGGGGTGGTCAGGCTCCTGGCCGAACATGGATTGAAGCAGGGCGAGAACGAACTGAAGCTTGTCATGATGTGCGAGATTCCCTCGAACGCGCTCCTGGCCGACCAGTTCCTTGAGGTTTTCGACGGTTTTTCCATCGGTTCCAACGATCTCACGCAACTGACCCTGGGGCTCGACCGGGATTCCGGTCTTGTCGCCAATCTTTTCGACGAACGCGATCCGGCGGTAAAAAGGCTGCTTTCGATGGCGATCGAAGCCGCCAATCGCAAGGGGAAATACGTGGGCATCTGCGGACAGGGGCCTTCCGATCACGCCGACCTTGCCGAATGGCTGATGGATCAGGGAATACAGAGCATGTCCCTGAATCCGGACACGGTGGTGGATACTTGGCAGCGGCTGGCAAGCCACGGGAAATGATCTCTTTCGAAACGCCTGTCAATGTCGCCAGCGCACATTCCGGGTTTTGCGCACAGGCCCGGATTGCGCAAGGGCAGGCGAGTTGATCGAAGGGATTGGGGCGCAATGCCTGTTGGCGGATTGTGGTTCCAGCACGAACGAAATTGTTGAGAAAACGGAAAATTCCTGATCCTCTTTTTTGCGGGGATTGGCAAGCCAGGGCAGATGCGAAGGAATCGATCTGCCCTTTCCGATGTGCTGGAATTCCAGCAAGCCACAGTTGATTTATCAACGCGCCAATCCGGGTGTTTCTTCTTAAATCATTGATTTAAATTAATATTTTTTTGGGCATCGTTATTGCTCTCCATTTCTTGAGCCACTGTGTTTCAGACGAAAGGAGCTGCCTTGAATATTATTCCCGCCCACCGGATGTTGGCCGCCCTGTGCCTGGCCGCGGTCTTCCTGTCAATGAAAGGCGCGGTATGGGCGCAGTCGCAGCCTGTTGCCGTGCGTATTGCTTCGGTCGCTTTTTCACAGGGAAAGGAGACTGTTTTCAGCGGCATGTCGGCCATCATTGAGCGCGATCCGATTCTGCGCGCCGATCTGCAAAAGCTGGGCGCGCGCCTGCAATGGATTCCGATTCCGCCCGCGAATGTCGCGGCGACAACCAATGAAGCATTCGCCAGCGGCGGCATCGAATTCGCCCATTATGGCGATTTGCCTTCGGTGATTCTCAACGCGGGTGGCGTGGAGACGGTCATTGTCAGTCCGGGGGGCGGGGGCGGCAATGTATATGTGCTTGTTCCTGTCAATTCGCCCGCGAAATCCATCAAAGATCTGAAGGGCAAGCGGATTTCACTGCATCGCGGTCGTCCCTGGGAAGTGCCTTTCGCCCGCCTGCTGGCCGCGAACGGCCTGAAGTTTTCGGATGTCAGGATCAAGAACCTGAATCCGCAGGCGGGCGCTTCAGCCTTGGCAGCGGGCGATGTGGAGGCGCATGTGGCCCTTTCCTCCGATACGTTTCCACTGGTGGAAAAGGGGATCGGAAAAATCCTCTGGTCATCCAAGACGCCTGGGCAGAATTGGAAAATCCACGCCGGATTGTGGGGCAGCAGGGCATTTGTCCAGCGCAATCCGGCCATCACGCAGGCGCTGGTCAACTCCCATGTGCGTGCGGCGTACTGGGTTTCCAGGAAGGAGAACCTTGATGAATTCCTGCGCCTGGCGGCGCGTTCCGGGCAGCCGGAAGACCTGATCCGCAAGGAATACCTGGACGATTCCATCCCCTGGAAGGAGCACTGGAGTCCGCTTTATTCCGGCGTGCTTGAACACTACCACGGCATAATTTCCTACAGCAAATCCGCCGGGCTGATTCGCAAGGAATTCGACGCGGCGCGGCTCATTGACAGCCAATTCGTCGAGCGCGCCCTGAAGGAACAGAAGCTGCAAGCGTATTGGGGCAGGAAGGAATAAAACGATGCGCTTGGCCCCCCCGGCTTTCGCGCATTGGGCTGCTTGCCTCATTAACGGTGCTGGAATTCCAGCAAACCGCCGTTGATTTACCAACACGCCTGCCGGGTGCCCCTTCTTAAGCCATTGATTTTGATTGATATTTTTATTGGCATCGTTATTGCTGCCCCTTCTTGAAACCATTGTGTTCCGATGAAAGGATTTGCCTTGAATATCATTCCTGTCAACCGTGTGTTGATTACCCTGGTCCTGGTCGCGCTTTTCCTGTCGATGCGGGGTGCGGCATGGGCGCAGTCGCAACCTGTTGCCGTGCGTGTTGCTTCGGTTGCTTATTCGCAGGGAAAGGAAACGGTTTTTCATGGTGTGTCGGCGCTCATTGAGCGTGACCCGATTTTGCGCGCCGACCTGCAAAAGCTGGGCGCGCGCCTGCAATGGGTTCCGGTTCCGCACGCGAGTGTCGGGGCGACAATCAATGAGGCATTTGCCAGCGGTGGTATCGAATTCGCCCATTACGGCGATTTGCCCTCGGTGATTCTCAACGCGGGCGGCGTGGAGACGGTCATTGTCGGTCCGGGGGGGGATGGCAGCAATGTGTATGTGATCGTCCCGGCCAATTCGCCCGCGAAATCCATCAAGGACTTGAAGGGCAAGCGCATCTCGCTGCATCGCGGTCGCCCCTGGGAAGTGTCTTTTGCCCGTGTGCTGGCCGCGAACGGCTTGAAGTTTTCGGATGTCAGGATCAAGAACCTGAATCCGCAGGCGGGCGCTTCAGCCCTGGCGGCGGGCGATGTGGAGGCGCATGTGGCGCTTTTCGATACCTTGCCGCTGGTGGACAAGGGGATTGGAAGAATCCTCTGGTCATCCAAGACGCCTGGGCAAAACTGGAAGATTCGTACTGAATTGTGGGGCAACAAGACATTTGTCCAGCGCAATCCGGCCATCACGCAGGCGCTGGTCAATTCCCATGTGCGCGCGGCGCACTGGGTTTCCAGAAAGGAGAACTTCGAGGAATTCCTGCGCTTGACGGCGCGTTCCGGGCAACCGGAAGAGCTGGTCCGCAAGGACTACCTGGACGACTCCATCCCCTGGAAGGAACGCTGGAGTCCGCTTTATTCCGATGTGTTGGAACACTATCGCAACGTAGTTTCCTACAGCAAATCCGCCGGACTGATTCGCAAGGAGTTCGACGCGGCGCGGCTCATCGACAGCCAATTCATCGAGCGCGCCCTGAAGGAACAGAAGTTGCAAGAACATTGGCGCAGGAAGGAATAAGCAATGCGCTTGCCTGGCTTTCGCGTATTGGGCGGTTACCTGGGGCGTCGCGCCTTGTTGTGGATATCACCGCTTGCCGTCCTGTTGTTGTGGGTGGCGGTTTGCCGCGCCGGTGTTTTCCCGGAGCAGATACTGGTGTCGCCCGGCGTCGTCCTCGACACGTTTGTCGAACTGTGGGCAAGCGGCGAGTTGCCGGAACACATCGGCTTGAGCCTGTACAGACTGGCCTGGGGGTTCGCACTGGGGGTTTTCCTGGGCGTCGCGTTCGGAGTATCGATGGCCTTGTCGCCGTTGGTTGAAAAGCTGTTTTCCCCTTTCTTCAACGCGGTTCGGCAAGTGCCTTCGATTGCGTTCATCCCGGTATTCATCCTGATGTTCGGTGTGGAAGAAACCTTCAAGATCGTGATTGTCACCAAGGCGGCCTTCTTCCCGGTCGCCGTGGCGGCGGTTGACGCGGTCAAGGGCATTCCGCAGCGCCTCGTCGAAGTGGCGAAGGTGTATCGCTTGCCATTGCTGCCCCTGGTCAGGCGACTGATCCTGCCTTCAACGGTGCCGCCGATTTTTACCGGCATGCGCCTGAGTCTCACGCGCGCCTGGATCGTGCTGGTCGCGGCGGAGTTGCTGGCTTCGGACAGCGGCATTGGGCAGATGATGGAAATGGGGCGGCAAATGTTCCGCATTGACATCGTGATGGTGGGCGTCGCGCTGACCGGCGTGATCGGCTTCACGCTGGATCGCGGTTGCCAGTTGATGGAATGGCGCCTGATACGCTGGAGGACGCGATGATGTTCGCCACTGCCATGAAACGCCGCGCGTTTTCCCTGTTGCAAGGGTTGGTGGTTCCCGTCTTGCTGGTGGGCGTGTGGGAATTGCTCTCCCGTCAAAGCGCGACCTACGCCTATGTTTTCGTCTCTGTCGAAGGCATCTGGGAGAGTTCTCTGGAACTGCTCGGCAGTGGCGAGCTGGCGCTCAATTTCCTGGCGACCTTGCGTTGCGCCCTGCAGAGCATCTTGATCGGAAGTCTGCTGGGGATTGGCGTCGGCACGCTGATGGGTATTTCAAGAATAGCGGAAATCCTGATTGGCCCGCTTTACCACACCGTACGCCAGGTTCCGCTGCTGGGCTGGATACCCCTGATCGGCCTGTGGTTTGGCACCGGGGAGTTCGCAAAAAACCTGATGGTGGTCACGGCGGTGTTCTATCCCATGGTGCTGCACACCTACGAAGGCATTCGCAACGTCGAAAAACACTATATGGAAGTCGGACAGGTGTTTCGTTTCAATCGTTGGCAACGCTTCGTCCATATATTGTTGCCCAACGCCTGGCCTTCGATTTTCACCGGGTTCCTGAATGCGCTGGCTTTCGCGTGGGTCGCCACAATTGGCAGTGAATTGTTGTTCGCCACCGGTCCCGGTCTGGGCGGTTTGATGCTTATCGCGCAAGCGGCCTCGAAAATGGAAGTTGTCATCGTGTGCATCGTAACGATCGGACTCACGGGATATTTGATGAATCACGGCATTGCAAGGATCAGAAAATGGTTACTCAAATGGCGCTACGCGCACTGAACCCGCATACAACAAGGCTTCGCGGATGGGTTGACGCGGCAATGAAAAGCGCGTCCGGGAAACCTGATGTGCCGCCGCTGCGGGAAGTGGAGGGGTTTCCTCCTGCCGCGCAGGTCGAGGCGGGGGCACTGAGCATTCGCGGGTTGGGCAAGACCTACCGGATTGAAGACCGGGAGATTCCCGTGCTCTCGGACATTGATCTCGAAATTCGTCCGGGGCATTTCGTCTGCATCGTCGGGCCGAGCGGTTGCGGCAAATCGACCCTGTTGCGCCTGATTGTCGGGCTGGACAACGATTATTCAGGGGACATCATTCTGGATGGCGAACGCATTACCGCCACCAGTCTCGACCGCGGCATCGTGTTCCAGGATCACCGCCTGTTTCCCTGGATGCGCCTGGACGAGAACATCGCGCTGGCCTTGCAGAACCATGATTACTCGAAAGCCGAAAAATCCCGACGGGTCGCCGACTACATTCGTCTTGTCAATCTCTCCGGTTTCGAGAAAGCCTATCCGCACCAGTTGTCGGGCGGCATGGCCCAGCGCGCCGCGATTGCCAGGGCGCTGGTCAACGAACCCAAGATTCTCCTGCTGGACGAACCATTGGGCGCGCTGGACGCCCTGACGCGCGTCTACCTGCAAAAGGAATTGCAGCGCATCTGGCTGGAGCGGCGTGCCACCATGATTATGGTGACGCACGACGTGGATGAGGCCGTTTTCCTCGGCGATGAAATCATCATCATGGATGCGCATCCGGGACGCATCAAGCATAGCGTCAGGATCGACCTGCCGCATCCGCGCGACCGCACATCGCGTCAACTCCAGGAAATCCGCGAGGAAATCCTCGTCGAACTGATTTCCACGCCGCCCGAACCCGATCATCTCGAGGCCGTCTGAAATACAAAGGCGCGGGAACTCCATCCTTCATACCAGTGCTTATGGCGACAGATGCTGAATCTGCCGCCATCTTTTTGTGCGCTTGACATTCCGGCGGTCATGCCACGTGCCGACTGATCCGGCAAGCGTTGCTTCTCATGTCGCAACCGGGCCTTGGCCCATATTCAGCAAATCCGGCCAAACACTGTTGCCAGATCAGCGAATCCTTTTCTGGAAATCCGGGGCGTGATGATAAAAAATCATTTATATCAGTGAGTTATGAAGATCGTGGCTTTGGCACACAGTTTGCTGTCGCAGGTATACCCCTTCCCCAACCAATATGCACGCCAATACAAGATCGAGAGGCTATGCCATGCAGCGACATCCTTTGCCCCATCGCCTGAAAGTGGGCGCCTTGTGC
>JAISME010000023.1 GCA_031276915.1 Zoogloeaceae bacterium | reverse complement strand
TGTCTTTTCATGTCCTTTCATGAACGCGCCCCACCAGAATGCCGGAAGCGTGTGGGGCAACCTGTGCTTTTCCCCGGGAAGAAATTGTCACGCGCGGAATCAGGATACTTGTACGCGCGTTTCGCCTCTTGCCAGTTTCAGGTGGAGTTGTTCGCCCGTTGTGAGTGTGGTGGCGTCGCGCACGATGTGTCCCTCGGCATTCAGCGCCAAAGCATAGCCGCGCGACAGGACGGCGTTCGGATCGAGTTGGCGCAGGCTTTGCGCCGCCTGTTCCAGGCGTTGCCGCCGAATGGCTTGCCGGTTTTCCATGGCGATTGCCAAGCGGTCCGACAGGCTTGCCAGACGTTCGCGTCCCCGGGCGGTTGCGGGACGACGCGGCAGCAGGTGGGCGGCGAGCGTGGCAAGCCGTTCAACGTGTGTTTCCCGGTTGCGGCGCCCGGCGTACTGGAGCCGGCTTTGCAAGGCGGCCAGATGCGTCCGCCGCGTGGTCAACTGCCGGGCGGGGGAAGGCAGGCGCGCGGCGAGGGCGTCCAGCCGCCCCGCCCACTGGATGAGTCGGTTTTCCTGGCGGCGTTGCAGGCGTTCGCCCAGGGTGTCCAGCCGGTTGAGCAGGGTCTGGCGGTCCGGGCAGGACTGCTCCGCGGCGGAGGTGGGAGTCGGCGCGCGCAGGTCGGCGGCGAAATCGGCGATGGTGAAATCGGTCTCGTGGCCAATGCCACAGACAACCGGCAGGCGGCTGGCGCGGATGGCGCGGGCGACGCGTTCTTCGTTGAAGCACCACAAGTCTTCCAGTCCGCCGCCGCCGCGGCACAGGATGATGGTGTCGCAGGCGGAGGCCGACGCGGCGTTCAACGCCTGCACGATTCCGTCAGCGGCGTTTTCGCCCTGCACGGGCGTCGGGAAAAGCGTGAGAACGACATGCGGCGCGCGGCGCGCCAGGGTGACAAGCACATCGCGCAAGGCAGCCGCTTGCGGACTGGTGACGATGGCCAGATGTCGGGGAAAGATGGGCAGGGGACGTTTCATTTCCGCCCGGAACAACCCTTCGGCTTCCAGTCGGCCCCTGATCTCCGTAAAGCGCTCGAACAGCCGGCCCAGGCCAGCCGGGCGCAGGGTCTCCACGTTCAACTGGAATTCGCCGCGCGCTTCGTAGAGCGTGGCAAGCGCGCGCGCTTCCACTTTCTGCCCATTTTCCGGACGAAAACCCAGAAGCGCCGCCTTGCCACGCCAGATTGTGCAACGCGCCTGCGCGTCCTTGTCCCTGAGCGTGAAATACATGTGACCGGACGCGGCGCAGGTCAGGTTGGAGATTTCTCCCGTCACCCACACGAGCGGCAGTTGCTCCACCAGGGTTCGCGCCAGGCGGTTCAATTCGCCAACGGAAAGCACCGGGCGCGCATGAGGAAAGGCGGGAATTTCCGGTGTGGACACGGAGTTATTCCACAGGTGCGCAGAGGATCATTCGCGCGTGTGTAAAAATTTTGACATGAAGGGTTGACAGCGATTCAAGTTTTCACATCGTTGATTCTAAACGATTTTCAAATCTGCCGCATTTGTGGGCAATCGTGTGGAACCCCATGTCTTGTCGTGAATTGCATCGTTTTGCGATGGGCAATCCACAGTCTTGTCCACAGGTTTTGTGCATAAGCGAATCCGGATCATTCCTGCCGCCCCAACAGCAAGAATTCCATCAGCGCCTTTTGCGCGTGCAAGCGGTTTTCCGCCTCGTCCCAGACTACGGATTGTGGTCCGTCGATGACTTCCGCCGTGACTTCCTCACCCCGGTGCGCGGGCAGGCAATGCATGAAAACAGCGTCCGGCGCGGCGATCTTCATCATTTCCGCATCGACGCACCAGTCGGCGAAGGCTTGCATGCGCGTTTCGTTCTCGGCTTCGTATCCCATCGAGGTCCATACGTCGGTGGTGACGAGATGCGCGCCCTTGCAGGCTTCCATCGGGTCGGCGAAGGTTTCGTAATGCGCGCTTCCCCGCAACCCCAGTTCGGCGGGCCGGATTTCGTATCCCGGCGGATTGGAGACGTGCACCCTGAAATCCAGCGTTTCGGCGGCCTGCAGCCAGGTGTTACACATGTTGTTGGCGTCTCCTACCCAGGCCACGGTCTTTCCCTGGATCGGGCCGCGCCGCTCGATGAAGGTGAAGATGTCCGCGAGGATCTGGCAAGGGTGGTATTCATTGGTGAGACCGTTGATGAGCGGTACGCGGGAGTGGGCGGCAAAACGCTCGATGATGCTCTGCTCGAAGGTGCGGATCATCACAAGGTCGCTCATGCGGGAAATGACCTCCGCCGAATCCTCCACGGGCTCGCCCCGGCCCAGTTGCGAATCGCGGGTGTTGAGATAGATGGCGGAGCCGCCCAGTTGCTGGAATCCCGCCTCGAAGGAAAGCCGTGTGCGGGTGCTCGCCTTCTCGAAGATCATCACCAGCGTGCGGTCGAAGAGCACATGATGCGGTTCATAGCGCTTGAATTTTTCCTTGATGAGGCGCGCCCGCTCGAACAGGTAGTCGAATTCCGCGCGGGAAAAATCCCTGAATTGGAGAAAATGCCGAAGCGTCATGGAATCCTCCGGTGTGAATCGTCCAAGAAGTCGCAGATGAGGGGCGCGAGTTTGCCAACGAGTTCCCGGACTTCGTCCGGGCCGAAAATGAGCGGTGGCAGCAGGCGAATGACCCGTTCGTGGGTGACATTGATCAAAAGCCCTTGGTCAAGCGCCGCCTGGACCAGCGCGCCGCAGGGCCGGTCGAGCGCGATGCCGATCATCAGCCCGCGCCCGCGGATTTCCTTGACGCCGGAAATGCCGTCCAGTGCCTCCGCGAGCGCGCCGCGAATCTGTTCGCCGGTGCGCGCGGCCTTTTCGAGCAACCCTTCCGCTTCGATGATTTCAATCGTCTTCAAGGCGGCTGTGGCCGCCAGCGGATTGCCGCCGAAGGTGGAGCCGTGATTGCCGGGGCCGAACAGTCCCGCCGCCTTGCCGCCGGCAAGACAAGCGCCGATCGGCACGCCGGAACCAAGTCCCTTGGCGAGCGTGACGATGTCCGGCAAGATGCCCGCGTGCTGGAAGCCAAACCACTGGCCGGTGCGGGCCATGCCGCATTGCACTTCGTCGCAGATCAGGAGCCAGCCCTTTTCGTCGCAAAGCGCCCGCGCGCCCTTGAGGAAATCGTCGGAAATGATCTCGATGCCGCCCTCGCCCTGGATGACCTCCAGCATGACCGCCACGATTCCGGGACGTGTATCCGCCACCGCGCGAAGCGCCGCGATGTCGTTGCGCGGAATGCGCGTGAATCCGTTGACCAGCGGTTCGAAGCCCGCCTGTACCTTCCGGTTGCCGGTCGCCGAAAGCGTCGCCAGCGTGCGTCCGTGGAACGCGCCTTCCAGCACGGCAATCCCCGGCGCGTCGATCCCTTTCCTGTGACCGTAGAAACGGGCGAGCTTGATGGCCGCCTCGTTCGCCTCGCAGCCGGAATTGCAGAAAAAGGCTTCGGAAAGCCCGGAACGTTCGGCAAGCGCGTCGGCAAGCGCCTCCTGCTCGGGAATCCGGTAGAGGTTGGAGACGTGCATCAGCCGCCCGGCCTGCCCGGACAGCGCCGCGACGAGCGCCGGATGCGCGTGCCCCAGGGTATTGACCGCGATCCCGGCCAGGGCGTCGAGATAGGTCCTGCCTTCGGTGTCGGTCAGGCGGCAGCCCTCGCCGCGCGCGAACGCCACGGGTAAACGGCCATAGGTATTCATCAGGTGGGACATGGAAAGTTGCCTTGTCGATTGGATTCTGTCCTGCGGACAGCGGTTCTGCGGACGGCGGTTCTGCGGACGGCGGTTCCACGACCAACGGTTCCGCAGACAGCGATCCCGCGGACAGCAATTCCGCCGGACCCCGTCTGCCCTGGTCCGGTCCCCGTTTTTCAGGGGAAAACCGCTGATTTTATTGAAGAAGCGGAAGCTTGTACATGCCTTTCCGTTCTGGTTGTATGCGCCAATTTCCGGCGCAGCGGACTCACGCCGCGATCCGCGCAGCCTGACGCACGCTGCTGCTGGCGACGATTTTGCCGGCGTTCAGCAGGTTTTCCACGTTTTCCTCGATCGCGCCAGGATCGTACAGGTAATTCACCATCATGCCAAATGACTGTTGCAGTCCCTTGGCGGAAGTGTCGGCCAGGAAGTTGAGACGTTCAATGCGCGCGCCGTTGCCCAGATGGAAGCGGGCCACCGGATCGTAGGGCATCATGCCCTTGTCGCCATGCTTGGCGTGCAGCAGGTATCGCGCCGCCAGGCGGGTGAGCGTGGTTTGCAGAAGGCGCTTCATGCGTGGATCCAGGGTTTCCGGCGTTGCCAGGAGGGCGCGAACGCCTTCCGCCGGATCGACCGTCCCGGATGCCCTGGCAATGCGCGCGATCTCGTTCGGCATGCAGGCTTGCGTTTCGGTCGCCAGCGTCGCTCCGGCCCAGCGCGCCAGCAGGGGCAGGGGTGACAGGGTGGCGAATTGCTTCAGGCGCGGGAAATCGCGTTTCAAATCCTCGATCACCCGCTTCAACAGGAAATTGCCGAACGAAACGCCGCGCAGGCCTGTCTGGGTATTGGAAATGGAATAGAAAATGGCCGTGTCGGCAGAAGCGGCGTCGAATACCGGCGCGTGCTCGTCCAGCAGCGCCTGGATGTTGCCGGCCAGGTGGTCGGTCAGGGCCACCTCCACGAAAATCAGGGGATCGTCCGGCATGCGCGGATGGAAAAAGCCGTAACAGCGCCGGTCGGAATCCAGGCGATTCTTGAGATCGGCCCAGGAATGAATGGTATGCACGGCCTCGTACTGGATCAGTTTTTCCAGCAGCGCCGCCGGCGATTGCCAGGTGATGCGCCGTAATTCCAGGAATCCGACATCGAACCAGGCCGCAAGGCAATGTTCCAGTTCGCGGTCCAGCGACGCCAGCTCCGGATCTTCCTTGATGCAGCGCAGGAGATCCACACGCAAATCCACCAGGAAACGCACGCCCTGGGGCAAGGCGTTGAACTGGGTGAGGATGCGGGTGCGGGGTGAGCGCAGGGCGCGCCAGAGGCGGGCCTCGGCTTCCCATTGCGCGGGTGTTCCCAGGCTTTGCTGGTAATCCGCGTGCGCCGCCGCAACCTTGTCCGGATCGGGGCCGAACTCGGTGGCGATGGCGCGCAGGACAGCGTGTCGCCCGGCTTCGTCGAGTTTCAGGTAGGTTTCGCCCAGGCGCTGCGCCCGCTGCCGGGCGGAAACCTCGCCGCCTGTCCCGCTGGCGCAATCCCGCAACTGCTCGCGGATTCGCGCGAGCGTGCGCGTGTCGAGCGGCCTAGGGTACCGCCGGGAACGTTGCCACGAACCCAGGACCTTTTTCAATCCGCGGGTCAGACCTGTACGCATTGCACTTCCTTTTCTTGAAAACCGGGCCTTTATCAAACCACGCCCACACCGGGAAAATCCAGTCATTTCCGGGAAACTGCACCGATTTCGCGGCGATTTTGTTTGCAACATACAACAATCTCCCGTTATTCGTCCGGATTTCGCCGCCATCCTGGCCGCGGGCGTTTCCCGGGGACTTGAATTGCGGGACAGCGCCCCCATCTCCCTGCCATTCTTTTCTGACCTTTTTCACGACAGGAGTCCCGCATGACCGCCAAGGAAACCCTGGGCTTTCAGGCCGAGGTGCAGCAGCTTTTGCAATTGATGATCCACTCCCTCTACAGCAACAAGGAAATTTTCCTGCGCGAATTGATCTCCAATGCTTCCGACGCCTGCGACCGGTTGCGTTTCGAGGCGTTGAACGACGCCACGCTCTACGGCAATGACGGCGACCTGAAAATCCGCGTCAGCTTCGACAAGGATGCGCGCACGATCACGGTTTCCGACAACGGCATCGGCCTTTCCCGCGCGGAAGCCATCGCGCATCTGGGCACCATCGCCAAATCCGGCACCAAGGAATTCTTCAGGGCGCTTACGGGGGATCAGGCGAAAGACGCCCACCTGATCGGGCAGTTTGGCGTCGGGTTTTATTCTTCCTTCATCGTGGCGGACAAGGTGACGGTGGTTTCCCGCCGCGCGGGGTTGTCCGCCGATCAGTCCGTGCGCTGGGAATCCGGCGGCGAGGGCGCTTTTTCCGTGGAAAGCGTGGAAAAGCCGGACCGCGGCACCGATGTCATTCTGCACCTGCGCGCGGGCGAGGACGACATCCTGGACGCCTGGCGCCTGAAATCCATTATCCGTAAATACTCCGACCACATCACGCTTCCCATCCTGATGGCGGGCGAGAAATGGGATGAGGAAAAAAAGACACAGGCGCCGAGCGGTGAAGAGGAAACCGTCAACCAGGCAAGCGCCCTGTGGGCGAAAGCCCGCGCCGACATCAGCGAGGAACAGTACAGGGAATTCTACAAGCATGTCGCGCACGATTTCGAGGACCCGCTCGCGTGGACGCACGCCCGGGTGGAAGGGAAACAGGAATACACGCAGCTTCTCTACATTCCTTCCCGCGCGCCTTTCGACCTGTGGGATCGCAACGCCCGTCATGGCGTCAAGCTCTACGTGAAGCGCGTCTTCATCATGGATGACGCCGAAAAGCTGATGCCACTCTACCTGCGGTTCGTGCGCGGCGTGGTGGACGCCGCCGACCTGCCCCTGAACGTTTCCCGCGAGATTTTGCAGGAATCGAAAGATATCGAGACCATCCGGAACGGCTGCACCCGCAAGGTGCTTGCCCTTCTGGAAGGTCTGGCCGACAGCGCGGAGGAAGCGGAAAAGGAAAAATACGCTGCGTTCTGGCGTGAATTCGGCAAGGTGCTGAAGGAAGGCATCGGCGAGGATTTCGCCAACAAGGAAAAGATCGCTTCCCTGCTGCGCTTTGCCTCGACACACGCGGACACGCCGGACGAAACCGTGTCCCTCAGGGATTACGTTGACCGCATGCGGGATGGGCAGGAAAAGATTTATTACGTGACGGCGGAAACCTTCAGGGCCGCGCAAAACAGCCCGCATCTGGAAATCTTCCGCAAGAAGGGCATCGAAGTGCTGCTCCTTTCCGACCGGGTGGACGAATGGGTGGTCGGACACCTCACCGAATTCGACGGCAAGCCCCTGCAATCCGTGGCCAAGGGCGGCCTGGATCTGGGCAAGCTCGAGGACGAGGCCGAAAGGAAGGAAACCGAAGAGGCCGCCGAGGAATACAAGGCGCTCATCGAAAGGGTGAAAAAATCCCTGGGCGAGCGGGTGAAGGAAGTGCGCGTCACGCACCGGCTCACCGATTCGCCTTCCTGCCTGGTAACGGAGGATTTCGACATGTCCGGCAACCTGGCGCGGCTCCTGAAAGCCGCCGGTCAAAAGGCGCCGGACGTGAAACCCATCCTGGAAATCAACCCGGGCCATCCGGCGGTACAGCGACTGAAACACGAGGAAGCCCGCTTTGACGACTGGGCCGCGCTCCTTTTCGAGCAGGCCGCGCTTGCCGAAGGCGGCCATCTGGAAGATCCGGCGGGTTTCGTGAAACGCATGAACGGCCTGATGCTGGCCTTTTCCGGCGACAAATGAGGCAAGGCGCGGCGCAGGGCGCGCAAACCAGCCAGGCGCGCGAACGCGCGCCGGATGTCCGGCAAAAGACATCGCCCCGCGCTTCGCCGCGCTGTTCATCGCGCCTATAATGCAGGGGGTCTGCCGGGGAAACGCCGCGCCTGTCCATCCGGCGCGGCTCCGGCATTGTTCGCACTCCCTTCCTCCTTGATGCAATCAACGACAGGATTACCGCAGTGAATCTTTCCCTCGCATCCCAATTGGCCTCCCGCATCGAAACCCTGTGGGAAAACCGCGCCAGCCTCACGCCGCAAGGCAGCCCCGACGATATTGCCGCAATCGAGGAGGTCATCCAGGGTCTCGACAGCGGCGCGGTGCGCGTGGCGGAAAAAGTCGACGGTCAATGGGTGACGCACCAGTGGGTGAAAAAAGCCGTGCTGCTTTATTTTCGCGTCCATGGAAATGTTCGTCTCCAGGATGGCGTGTCCCGTTATTACGACAAGGTGCCGACCAAGTTCGACAATTTCTCGGAAGCCGATTTCCAGAGCGGCGGTTTTCGCGTCGTGCCACCCGCCGTTGCCCGCCGTGGTGCCTATCTCGCCAGGAACGTGGTGATGATGCCTTCCTATGTGAATATCGGCGCTTACGTGGATGAGGGCACGATGGTCGATACCTGGGTGACGGTCGGCTCCTGCGCCCAGATCGGCAAGAATGTGCATCTTTCCGGCGGCGTCGGCATTGGCGGCGTGCTGGAACCCTTGCAGGCCAATCCCACCATCATCGAGGACAACTGCTTTATCGGCGCGCGCTCGGAAATCGTGGAAGGCGTGATCGTGGAGGAAAATTCCGTGGTTTCGATGGGCGTATACCTGAGCCAGTCTACGAAAATCTACGATCGCGCCACGGGGGAAATCACCTATGGCCGCGTTCCCGCCGGTTCCGTAGTGGTTTCCGGCAGCCTGCCGGCAAGGGACGGTTCCCACAGTCTCTACTGCGCGGTCATCGTGAAGAAGGTGGATGCGCAAACCCGCGCCAAGACCAGCATCAATGACCTGCTGCGCGACTGACGCGCCAGTTGTTTTCATAACGGGAGGAATCAAATGATCCTGGACAATCTTTTCCAGTTGATGGCCGAAAAAAAGGCTTCCGACCTTTTCATTTCCGCCGGGACGCCGATCCACATCAAGATCCAGGGCATCATCATGCCGGTCAACCAGCAGATGATGACATCGGACATCATCGAGAAAGTCGCCCGGGAACTGATGACCGAGGAGCAGGCCCGGACCTTCGCGCGGGAAATGGAAATGAATATTTCCATCGGCATCCCGCAGGTGGGCAATTTCCGGGTCAATCTTTTTCGCCAGCGCAATTCCATCAGCCTGGTGGTGCGCTTTATCCTGGGCAACATTCCGGAGCTTTCCACCCTTGGCATGCCGGATGTGCTGTCCCGCCTCATCATGGAGAAACGCGGCCTCATCCTCCTCGTGGGCGCGACCGGTTCCGGCAAGTCCACCACCATCGCCGCCATGCTGGATCATCGCAACGCCAATACCAGCGGCCATATCCTGACTGTGGAAGACCCGATCGAGTTCCTGTTCCGGCACAAGAAATCCATCGTCAACCAGCGGGAACTGGGGCTTGATACCAAGAATTGGGCCTCGGCGCTGAAGAACGCCATGCGGCAGGCGCCGGACTGCATCATGATCGGCGAAATCCGCGACCGCGAAACCATGCAATCGGCGCTTGCCTACGCCCAGGCCGGACATCTGTGCGTCGCTACCCTGCACGCCAACAACAGCTACTATGCGCTCAACCGCATCATCAACTTTTTCGCGCTGGAAAACCGTCCAGCCCTGTTTCAGGATCTGGCGACCAGTCTCAGGGCCATCGTCTCGCAACGCCTGGTGCGCCGCAAGGATGACGGCATCCGCATTCCGGCCGTGGAAGTGTTGCTCAACACCCGCTACGTCCGCGAACTGATCGAGCGCGGCGAAATCCTGCAGATCAAGGAAGCGATGGAGCAAAGTACAGCGCAGGGCGCGCAAACCTTCGAGCAGGACCTGTTCCGCCTGTACATGGAAGGCGTCATCACGCTGGAGGAGGCCCTGGAAAATTCGGATTCGCCGACCAACCTCTCCTGGCTCATCAACAACGCCAAGGCGAGCGAGGATACGGAAAAGAGAGTCGCGGAAGGCGTTATCCAGCCGGAAATCCCGTCTGAATCCACCGCCGAGATTTCCTTCAAGGAATTCGCCTTTTCCGTCTGATGCTGCCGGCAGAAGTTGTTCTGGCGCGGGCGCTGATCGCCTGTCCCTCCGTCACTCCCGCCGATGGCGGCGCGCTCGACTTGGTCCGCGCCCGTCTCGAACCACTCGGTTTTGCGTGTGAAGCCGTTGACCGCAACGCGACCCGCAACCTCTGGGCGCGGCGGAGCGTGGCAAGACCACTCTTTTGTTTTGCGGGTCATGTTGACGTTGTTCCGCCCGGACCGCTGGAAGACTGGGCGTCGCCGCCCTTTGTCCCCACGATCCGGGACGGGTTCCTCTACGGGCGCGGCGCGGCGGACATGAAATCCTCGATCGCCGCCATGGTCGTGGCGGTCGAGCGTTTCCTGGCCGGACACCCCGAACATCCCGGATCCATTGCCTTCCTGCTCACTTCCGACGAGGAGGGGGACGCGCTTGATGGCACCGTCGCCGTGGTGGAAACCCTGAAAGCGCGCGGGGAAGTCCTGGACTATTGCCTCATTGGCGAACCCACCGCGGTCAGGCAGGTTGGCGATACCGTGAAACATGGCCGACGTGGCTCTCTTTCCGGCAAGCTCAGGATCAAGGGCGCGCAGTGCCACATCGCCTATCCCGAACAGGGGCGCAACCCGATTCACCAGGTTGCTCCCGCGCTCGCGGAACTCTCGGAAACCTGTTGGGATGCGGGGAACGCGCATTTCCAGCCGACCACCTGGCAGGTTTCCAACATCCACGCCGGTACGGGCGCGAACAATGTCGTGCCCGGTCACGCGGAGCTTCTGTTCAATTTCCGTTTTTCCACCGCCAGCGCCCCGGAAGACCTTGAACGGCGCCTGACCGCCATTCTCGACAGGCACGGCCTGGAATACGAGCTTGCTTGGACCCTGGGCGCGCGCCCCTTTCTGACGCCGCGTGGGCCGCTGGCCGAGGCGGTCGCCACGGCCATCCTTGAAGAGACCGGGCTGACCCCGGACTTTTCCACCACCGGCGGCACTTCCGATGGTCGTTTCATCGCCGGGATTTGTCCGCAACTCCTGGAAGTCGGCCCGGTCAACGCGACCAGTCACAAGATCGACGAATGCGTGGACGTGAATGCCTTGTCGACGCTCGCCCGGATCTATGAGGGCGTGCTGAACCGGATTCTTTGCTGAACCATCCTCATGTTCCATGCCGCCCATACCGAACTCGTCACCCTGCGCGACTGCCTGCGCTTTGCCGTGAGCCGCTTTGGCGAGGCGGGTCTTCATTTCGGCCACGGTACGGACAACGCCTGGGACGAGGCCGTCTATCTTGCCCTGCATCTGCTGCGCCTGCCGCTCGACCGGCTGGAACCCTTCCTGGACGCCCGGCTGCTTGCCGCGGAGCGGGAGGCGCTGCTTTCACTCTACCGGCGGCGTATCGAGGAGCGCCTGCCCGCCGCCTATCTCACGCGGGAAGCCTGGCTTGCCGGTTGCCGCTTCTACGTGGACGAACGGGTGATCGTGCCGCGTTCTTTCATCGCGGAACTGCTGGAAGAACGGTTCGCGCCGTGGATACCCGAACCGGAAGGCGTCGAACGCGCCCTGGATTTGTGCACAGGTTCCGGCTGCCTGGCGATCCTCGCGGCGCTGCACTTCCCCGATGCGCGAATCGATGCCGTAGACATTTCCCCGGACGCGCTTGCCGTCGCCCGCAGGAACGTGACGGATTACCGGCTGGAAAAGCGGGTGCGGCTCGTCGAGTCGGACGGATTCGACGCCCTGGGCGGGGAAACCTACGACCTCATCTTTTCCAATCCCCCGTATGTGGACGCCGCGTCCATCGCCGCCTTGCCTCCCGAATACGCGCGGGAGCCTGCCATTGCCCTGGCCTCCGGCGCGGATGGCCTCGATTTCACCCGCCGCATTCTCGCCCATGCGCGCGCGCATCTGCGTCCGCGTGGTCTCCTGATCGTGGAGATCGGCCACAACCGCGCCACCGTGGAAGCCACATGGCCTCACCTGCCGTTTACCTGGATGGAAACCGCCGCCGGGGATCAATACGTTTTCCTGCTGACCCGGGAGGAAATAACGCCCGGCGAAGACATTACGGCCAGGGATCCGGTATCCGGTCGCCAGTCCCGATCCATCAAGGGGAGCGCATGATCGACATCGAATGGCCCGCTGGCCGGGCATGGGGCTTTCGCGCCGTTTCCGGAAATGGGAAAGAGCGCGGAGATGGCATGATGGACGCGGCGCGGCGAAACCCGGGATAATGTCATTTTTGGACATGACCACACCCTGATGAAACAAAGACCCGCCCTGGCGCTCGCGCTCGCCTTGTGGTTTTCCAGCGTCCATGCCGATGGATCCGTGCAGCTTTCCCCGGAGGGCGCGGCGGCGTTGGCGAAAGGTCTGGCCCTGCAACAGCAGGCCGTCGAACTGCGCGCACGGGCCAACGCGGAACTGGCGGATGAAACCGCGCAATGCCCGGAAAAATTCCTGGTAAACGACTGCATTGCCAGGGCAAGGACAGCGCATCTGGAAAGTATACGGGAGGCGCGTCGCATGGAGACCGAAGGCCGTGACCTGGAGTATCAGGCGCGTCTGGAGGAGCGCGCGTTGAAGGAGCGGCAGCAGGCGGACAAGGCGCGGCAAAAAGACGTGGAGTTGCCGCAACGCGCCGTGGAGCGGGAAACACGCCATGCCGGACAAGCGGCCCGGCGGGACAAGAAACTGGCGGAAAAGGACGCCAAGGCGAAAAGCGGCGCCAGGAAGGTTGCCGGGCGGAAAGCCGCCTATGCGCGCAAACAGGCGAAACAACGCGAGAAGCTGGAAGAAAAGAGCGCGCCATGAGCGCGGAAGCGCGTCACACTGGTCTTGATCCTGTCTGCAATGCGGATGTTCGCTGCCTGATTCTGGGCAGCTTTCCTTCTCCGGCTTCGTTGTCCGCGCGACAATATTACGGCCACCGGCAAAACCAGTTCTGGCGTCTGCTCGGGGCCGTGCTTGGCGAGCCATTGCCGGAACTTGTCTACCCGGAGCGTCTTGAGCGCGTGCTGGCGCGCGGGATTGGCGTTTGGGATGTCTATCGAAGCTGTGTCCGTCCCGGCGCGCTGGATGCCGACATTCGCGCAGGCGAGGCCAACGATCTGGCGGGGCTGGTGGCGCGCATGCCCAGACTTCGGCGCGTCTGCTTCAATGGCCAGACTGCCGCGCGCTTCGCGCCGAAACTCACTGTCCTCGGCCTTGCCACCGTGACGCTTCCTTCTTCCAGCCCCGCATACACCCTGGCCTTCGCGCAAAAACTGGCGCGCTGGCGAGCCGGAATCCTGCCGGAATCCTGAGAAACCGTTTCAGGAATCCGGCAATCCGTCCTCGCAACGCGCGGCATGAAATTCGCCGCCGCGCGAAAATCCCGTTTCGGCGAATGCCCTCACCGATGCCCGTCTGTACAACGGTATAACGGTATCCACGCGGAAGGCGCGTTTCCACTTTTTGTCCTTGCGACCTTGCGACCTGTCGCGGGGCAGGTGTCGCGGGAGCGTGATGCGCGTCTGGCCTGGCAACACGCCTGACAACGCGTCAGTTTTGAGCGCCCCGACTGACAAAGAGAACATACAGGGGGTTTTTCTGGTACTCTCTCATGCTGCCTGCTTTCCGGTCTGTGTTCGATGCCCTGTTCGTCTTCCCTGTCCTGTCCTTTTCCATTGCTGAAAATTAAAGGTAAGTCCGTTCTTCCTGTTGTGCAGGGCGGCATGGGGATTGGCATCTCGGCACACCGGCTGGCGAGCGCGGTGGCCTCCGAAAACGCCGTGGGAACGGTCGCCAGCATTGATCTGCGCTGTCACCATCCGGACCTGATGGAGGCAACGCATCGCATCAGGGAACGGAAGGCCAACAAGGCCGCCATATGGGAAGCCAATCGCATCGCCCTTGACCGGGAAATCAGGAAAGCCATCGGGATTGCCCGGGGGCGCGGTCTCATCGCGGTTAACGTCATGCGGGCGGTGTCGCAATATCAGGAATACGTTCGCCAGTCCTGTATCTCTGGCGCGGATGCCATCGTGATGGGCGCGGGGCTGCCGCTGGATCTGCCCGAACTGACGGTGGAGTTCCCGCATGTGGCCTTGCTGCCCATTCTCTCGGATGTGCGTGGCGTAAACCTGATCCTGAAAAAATGGATGCGCAAGGGACGCCTGCCGGACGCGATTGTGATCGAGCATCCCGCCTACGCGGGCGGTCATCTGGGCGCGGTGAAGAAAGAGGAAATCGGTGATGCGCGCTTCGATTTCAACCAGGTCATTCCCGGTGTCTTCCAGGTATTCAAGGAACTCGGGCTGGAATCGGAAAACATTCCCCTGATTCCCGCGGGCGGCATCAACAGTCACGCGCGGATCAAGGCCATGTTCGCGCTGGGCGCGTCCGCCGTGCAAATCGGCACTCCCTTTGCCGTGACAGAAGAAAGCGACGCGCATCCCGAATTCAAGAAAGTGCTGATCGAGGCCAAACAGGAGGATGTGGTGGAATTCATGAGCTGCGCCGGATTGCCCGCACGCGCCGTGCGTACACCCTGGCTGGAAAACTACCTGTCACGGGAAGCGCGCCTGATGAAGGCCGCGGAAACCAAGGAGCACAAATGCACCCTGGCTTGGGATTGTCTGGTGTCTTGCGGCTTGCGGGACGCCAATCCCAAACATGGCCAATTCTGCATCGACAACCAGTTGCTGGCGGCGGTGCGCGGCGATGTGAAAAGGGGATTGTTCTTCCGGGGCAAGGCCAGCCTGCCGTTCGGCATGGCAATCCGTTCCGTGCGCGAACTGCTCTGCTACCTGCTTACAGGCGAAAAACCGGTGCTGGCCGGGGCATAGGGACGATTCGGGCACTTCGATGCGGTTTTCCTGTCTGGCAACCGATCAAGCGGCGCGATGCGGTCGGCTGACGCTGGCGCACGGCGTGGTCGAAACGCCTGTCTTCATGCCGGTCGGCACCTGCGGCACAGTCAAGGCCATGACACCGGAAATGCTCGAGAGCATCGGCGCGCAGATTTGTCTTGGCAACACATTCCACCTCTGGTTGCGTCCCGGCCTGGATGTGCTGCGCGCCTGCGGCGGACTGCACGGCTTCATGGGCTGGAAAAAGCCGTTGCTGACGGATTCCGGCGGCTTCCAGGTGTTTTCGCTGGGAGCAATGCGCAAGATCACGGACGAAGGAGTGCGTTTTTCCTCGCCAGTGGATGGCGCCAGGTGCTTTCTGACACCGGAAATTTCGATGGAAATCCAGCGCGCGCTGAATTCGGACATCGTCATGATTTTCGATGAATGCACGCCGTACCCGGCGACCCTGGACGAAGCTGCGCGCTCCATGCGTCTGTCGCTTGACTGGGCGCGGCGTTCCAGGGCGGCGCATGACCGCCTCGAAAATCCCAACGCGCTTTTCGGCATCGTGCAGGGCGGCATGCACGAAACCCTGCGCGAGGAATCACTGGCGGAACTGGAGGCCATCGGCTTTGACGGCATGGCGATCGGCGGCCTTTCCGTTGGCGAGCCCAAGGAGGAAATGGCGCGCATCCTGGCGCACACCGCGCCGCGCCTGCCCGCGGAAAAGCCCCGCTACCTGATGGGCGTCGGCACGCCGGAAGACCTGGTGCACGCGGTGGGGCGGGGGATCGACATGTTCGACTGCGTGATGCCAACCCGCAACGCCAGGAATGGCTACCTTTTTACTCGCTTTGGCGACATCCGGATCAAGAACGCCACGCACAAACGGGATACGCGCCCGCTCGACGCCTCCTGCGCCTGCTACACCTGCCGGCATTTCAGCCGCGCCTACCTGCATCATCTGTTCCGGGCCGGGGAAATGCTGGGGGCTATTCTCAACACCATCCACAATCTCCATTACTACCATGCACTGATGGCGGAAATGCGCGCCGCGATCGAGACAGGAACGTTTGCCGCGTTCACTGCCAGGTTCCACGCCGAACGCGCCGCCGGACAGGAAAGTTGCGTCGCGTCTTCCGCGCCTCCTGTCCCACGTGGATAGATCGGAAACGGTGACAAAACTTGCGGAAAGGCTTTACAAGCCACAGGGTGTTCCCTATAATGCGCGTTCTTTTCGCGGCGGGGGTATAGCTCAGCCGGGAGAGCGCTTGCATGGCATGCAAGAGGTCAGCGGTTCGATCCCGCTTACCTCCACCAGCATCGAAAAGAAAATTATCCAGGTCCCCATCGTCTAGAGGCCTAGGACATCGCCCTTTCACGGCGGTAACCGGGGTTCGAATCCCCGTGGGGACGCCAGAACATGCCAGACATTGGCAACATTATCCGCAACACAACCCCTGTGCTGTGTAAGCCTCGGTAAACCCGCGCTCATCGAAGTGGTGGAGGCCAGTCGAGGTCTGGAGGCCACGCGCAGTCGCAGTTTGGAAGCCGTTGCCGGATGCGGTGCTGTTTCTTCTAGTCCTTCTGTTCCGTAGCCTGTTCCTTGCAAATCCGGGCGGCGGATTTCTGGGGCCAGAGGATTTCGTCCCTGGCGTTCTTCAAAACCATCACAGAAGCCTCAAGGATCACAGTCCGGCCGTTTCGGTCGATGACCTTGCGCACGCCATCTTCCCTGACAAGGACCAGACCGTTGTTGTCAAAATCGTTGTCCTCTGGTATCTCGAAACGCGGGGGGATGATGAACTTACCCCGCTTGTCAATGTATCCCCACGCGCCATTCTTCATGACGCGAGCCATGTCACTGTCAAAACCCCTTATGCCGTCGAAACGTGGGGAGATGACGAATCTGCCCCGCTTGTCGATGAACCCATATTTGCCATTCTTCTTGACAGGAGCCAGACCATTTTCGGCAAAGTACCCCGCCCGGTCGAAACGCGGGCGGATAACGAACCTGCCCCGCTTGTCAATGTAGCCGTATTTGTCATTCTTGTTCTTTTTGGCGGGCGCCAGGCCGTTGCCGGCGAAACGCTGTGCGTGGCTGAAACTCGGAGGGATGACGTACTTGCCCTGCTGGTCAATGTACCCGTATTTGCCCTCCCTTACGACGAGAGCCAAGCCATGACCGTCGGCAAACCCCCATGTGTCGTCGAAACGCGGGGGGATGACATACTTGCCCCGCTCGTCAATGTACCCCCATTTGCCATTTTCCTCGACCGGAGCCAGGCCGTTGTTGGCAAAGTTCCCTGCCCGGTCGAAACGCGGGGGGATAACGAACTTGCCTTGCTTGTCGATGAAGCCATATTTTTCCTTCTCCGCGACGAGCGCCAGACCATTTTCGGCAAAGCCCCCTGTCCGGTCAAAGCGTGGGGGGATGACGAACTCTCCCCGCTTGTCGATATATCCGAATTTGTCACCGTCATTTTCCATGGCAGGCGCCAGACCGTTGCCGGCAAAGTGCCCTGCCCAACCGAAACGCGGGGAAATGACCAGTTCGCCGTTTCCGTTGATGTAACCGAATGTGCCACTATTGAAATCGTAAGGGTTTTGGGCACCGAAAGGGATTGGGAACAAACCCACGGGATTGGTTTCCGCGCGGGCGGAATGACCGCCGACGATCAGCAGCGCCGCAACGAATCCCAGGAACGGCAGGAACTTCAAACGAAGAAAAAAGGACATGACGAACTCCATGCGCCAGGAGGAAGGAGGAAGGAGGAAGGAGGAAGGAGGATGGCGTTTTCCGGAAGTCCGGATTCCGCTTTGCCCGGATATTGGAATTGGATTCACAATCTGTTCTCCATCGGTTTTCTCTCCGGGCTTCCAATTTCCATCCATGTCATGCGGCATGAAAAATCATCGCCTCCGCGCTGCCGCGTGAAATATCCGGGCCGGAAAAACAGGGATGGAAGGAGTATACGCCGTTGTGGGAAGTTCGCTGTTTCCGGCGTGTATATTTTGTAGAATGGCCGAGAACGCCGCGGGCGGGAACAGGTGGAAAGCCCCGCGCCAACGACACGAACCGTGCGGTTGACAGCTCTTTGGAAAAGACGCCTAATCCCGACGTTTTGTGCAGAACTGGATTCCCGAAAGATATGCGCCCGACGAACAACATGATGCGCTGGCTATCCGCCCTGTCTCCGCGCGCGCGGCTTTTCCTGCTGGGATGTCCCGCTTTCGCCCTTCTGGCGGCCTCCCTGGCGCTGCAAAGCTGGGAGAACCTGCATCCTTGTCCCTTGTGTATTTTCCAGCGTTTCCTGTATATGCTGTTTGGCGTCGTGGCGTTTCTCGGCGCGGCGCTGCCGGGGCAGGGCAGGGGGAAAACCAGCGTGTTTGCCGCGCTTCTCGCGTCCGTGGCGCTGGCCGGACTCTCGACCGCCATCTACCAGACCCTGATGCAGGCGCGCCCCGATCTGGTGCCGGAGTGCAGCTACACCAACCCCGGCCCGATCGAGCAATTCGTCAACTGGATTGGAGCCTACGCCCTCTCAAGCCCGACGCTTTCGGACCTTTTCCTCGCCACGGGCACATGTGACAGCCAGGAATGGGCCTTTCTCGGCTTGTCGATGCCCAACTGGTCGGCAATCTGCTTTCTTGCCTTCCTGGCGCTCTCCGTCTGGCTGACCGGCTGGCTGGCTGGCAGGACAGGGCGCCGATGAAACCATCCGTCCTCTGGTCCTGACGCCTACCTGACCAAGGATTCTTTCTGTCCGGGAAATCTCATGACAACAGTCGCCGTGATCGGTTTGGGATATGTGGGGCTACCCCTGGTGGTCGCCTATGGGCAAAGCCTGCGCACCATCGGATTCGACATTGCCGGCGCCAAGGTGGATTCCTGCCGGTGCGGCATCGATCCTGCCCGCGAACTCGGCACGGAGGAAATGGCCCTGGCACGTCTGGCCGAATACACGAACGATCCGGCCCGGCTAAAAGAGGCGGATGTCATTATCGTTGCGGTGCCTACGCCGGTGGATGCCGCGCACATCCCGGATTTCCGGCCTCTGGTCAGCGCGAGCGTCAGCGCCGGGCGCAACATGAAACCGGGCGCGATCGTTATCTATGAATCCACGGTTTACCCCGGCGCGACGGAGGAAATCTGCATCCCGGTGCTGGAGCGGGAATCCGGCCTCGTCTGGAAAAAGGATTTCTTCGTCGGCTATTCACCCGAGCGCATCAAT
This sequence comes from Zoogloeaceae bacterium, assembly GCA_031276915.1. Classification (GTDB taxonomy): domain Bacteria; phylum Pseudomonadota; class Gammaproteobacteria; order Burkholderiales; family Rhodocyclaceae; genus Azovibrio. The sequence goes on along the minus strand of JAISME010000023.1, from coordinate 6,361 downwards.
CCCGGCGACCGTGAACACACGTTGACCACGGTCCGCAAGATCGTTTCCGGCGATACGCCGGAAACCCTGGAGAAGGTCGCCACGCTCTACGAGCGCATCGTCAAGGCCGGCGTGCATCGTTGCAGCAGTCTCAGGGCCGCCGAAGCCGCCAAGGTGATCGAGAATACCCAGCGCGACCTCAACATTGCCCTCATGAACGAGCTTGCCCTGATTTTCGCGCGGCTCGGCATCGATACCAGCGAGGTTCTGGAAGCCGCTGGCACCAAATGGAATTTTCTCAGGTTCAAGCCTGGTCTCGTCGGCGGACACTGCATTGGCGTCGATCCCTACTATCTCACCCACAAGGCGGAAATGGTTGGCTATCATCCCCAGGTGATCCTGGCCGGACGCCGCATCAACGATGGCATGGGGAAATTCATTGCCGAACAGACCGTCAAGCAGATCATCGCCGCCGGTCACCATGTCAAGGGCGCGAACGTCAACATCCTGGGCCTGACCTTCAAGGAAAACTGCGGCGACCTGCGCAATTCACGCGTCGTCGACATCGTTCATGAGCTGACCGCCTATGGTCTCAATGTCTTTGTGCATGACCCCTGTTGCGATCCGGAAGAGGCGCGGCAGGAATACGGGATTTCCCTGACTTCCTGGGGAAAATTGCCCGCCGCCGAGGCGATCGTGGCGGCGGTTTCCCACAGCGCCTACCTGGACATGCCAACCGGGGAACTCACGGCGAAGCGTGTTCCCGGTTGCTGTTTCATCGATGTCAAGGCCGCCTTCGACCGCGAGGCGCTCGCCGCCGCCGGTTTTTCCGTCTGGCGTCTGTAGTCCCGCGAACGGGCAATATTCCCTCGGCCTCTTCGGTGTGTGAATATCCATGGGCCCGATATGGACGCGCGGCGGGAAGATGAAGATAGGGACGCCAGGACCGGCCTTCATGCTTTACGCCTGCGCTGTCCTGGTGCTGTTCGTGCTTTACGCCGCGCAGCCGATCCAGCCCGTGTTCAAGGAAACATTCGCCCTTGGCGATCTGCAGGCCGTGATTTTCACGACGGTCATCATGCTGCCCTTGAGCGTGGCGCCGATTCTCTATGGTTATCTCCTGGAAAACTTTTCGGTGAAGCGGATGCTGCGGGTGTCGCTCCTTCTCCTGGGCATCCTGGAAATCTGCTTTGCGCTGAGCCATTCGTATGCCGCCCTGATCGGTATACGGGCCTTGCAGGGGGTGCTGGTTCCCGCCGCTCTCACTTCCATTGTCAGTTGCATCTCTCTTTCCGCGACAGCCGGAAACATGCAGAGATCCATGGGCAACTATGTCGCCATCACCATACTGGGCGGCTTCCTGGGGCGTTTTCTTTCCGGAATCTCGTCTGAATACTTCGGGTGGCGACCTTTTTTCATGCTGACAGGCATCGGGCTTGTCGTCCTGGTTTTCCTGCTTTCGGGCGCCGAGCAGGACGCCCGCTCCGGATTCGGCAAGCCAGCGAAAAAGGAAATCGCCGACATTCTCGGAGTCCGGCACAACATGCTGATCTGCGCCGCCATTTTCTGTGTGTTCTTCGTGTTCCAGGGCATGCTCAATTTCCTGCCGTTCGAATTGAGGCACATCAACGGGAACACGGGCAGCGGCAAGACGGGTTTCATGTACGCCGGATACCTCGTCGGCCTGGTCGCGGCGCTCAACGTCACCCGGATCATCCGCTTTTTCCAGGGCGCGCCGCAGGCAATGCGCGCCGGGATGCTGGTCTATATCACGGGCCTGCAGGTGTTCCATATCCAGTCGTTCGCCGTCATGTTCCTCGCCATGTTCGTCTTCTGTCTCGGCATGTTCACGGTGCATTCGCTGGCGGCGGGATGGATCAACAAGCTGGCGGGACGGCGCAAAAGCATTACGAACGGGCTTTATCTTTCCTTCTACTACGCGGGCGGAACGCTCGGCACCTTCCTGCCCGGCGTTTTTTATCATCGCTGGGGCTGGCACGCGTTCGTCGCTGTCCTGACTGTCGTCTCGCTGGCGGCGCTTGGCCTGATCGCGCTTTTGGGGCGGCGCGCGCTTGACGCGCCGCCAGACGCGGACTGACCCGGGAGCGTTGCCGTTCCCAGGTCTGCGCATTCGACAGGACCTCCGTATAATCACCGGCATGGTATCCGTTGTTCACTCCGTCGCCACGCAGGGCGATGACGCGCGTTCCCTGCAAACCCTGTCCACCGGTCTGGACGCCGCCGATGGCGCGCGTCTGGAAAGCGCCCTCGCTTTCGCGCGCGAAACCTATGGTGACACGCGACTGGGAAGCGGCGAGGACATGCTGGAACATGGGCTTGGCATCGCGCTCATCATGGCCGGCCTGAAGCTTGATGCCGATTCCCGCCTGGCCGCACTGCTCTTCGCCGTTCCCGCGCGTCATGACGACGGACTGGACGAAGTCACGCGGCGCTTCGGGCGGAATGTGGCGCACCTGGTCGGCGGTGTTTCCAGGCTGAACCGCCTGCGACCCATCACACGCAGCTTCGTGGCGGACAACAGCCTGGACGACGCGCATGCCAATTCACAGGAAACGCGCGCGCAGGTGGAGGTGCTGCGCAAGATGTTCCTGGCGATGGTTGAGGACATCCGCATGGTATTGCTGCGCCTTGCCTCAAGGACCCAGACCCTGCGTTATTACGCCGCCAATCCCGACGAACTGCGCGTGCAGGTCGCCAGGGAAACCCTGGCGCTCTATTCTCCCCTCGCCAATCGCCTGGGTGTGTGGGAACTGAAATGGGAGCTGGAGGACCTTTCCTTCCGTTTCCTGTATCCGGAAACCTACAGGAAAATCGCCAGAATGCTCGATGAAAAGCGCATCGAACGGGAGCTTTTCATCGTGGATGCCGCCAGCCGCCTGAAGCGGGAGCTCCAGTCGCTGGGCATTGACGCCGAGATATACGGACGTCCCAAGCATATCTACAGCATCTGGAGCAAGATGCGCAGGAAAGGCGTCGATTTTTCCGATCTGTACGACATTCGCGCCCTCCGGGTGATCGTCAACGAAATCAAGGATTGCTATGCCGTGCTGGGCGCGGCGCATAATCTCTGGACCCCGATTCCAAAGGAATTCGACGACTACATCTCCAATCCCAAGGGCAACCACTATCGTTCGCTGCACACGGCGGTGCGCTGTCCGGACGGGCGTTCCCTGGAAGTGCAGATTCGTACCCGGGAAATGCACCAGCACGCCGAACTGGGCGTGGCGGCGCATTGGCGCTACAAGGAGGGCGGCAACAAATCGGGCGACGACTACGACGAAAAGATCGCATGGTTGCGGCGCTTGCTGAGCTGGCGTGACGAAGTAACGGACAGTTCCGACTGGGTTCGCCACTACAAGCAGGCGGCGCTGGACGAAACCATCTACGTGCTGACGCCGCGTGGCAAGGTCGTGGATTTGCCGCAGGGCGCGACGCCCCTGGATTTCGCCTACCGTGTGCACACGGATCTGGGCCATCGCTGCCGGGGCGCCAAGGTCGACGGTCATCTGGTTTCGCTCAACACGGCGCTGAAGACCGGCCAGCGGGTGGAAATCGTTGTAGCCAAGCAGGGTGGTCCTTCCCGGGACTGGCTCAACGCGGCGCAGGGGTACATCCATACCCGGAGCGCCCGGTCGAAGGTGCGGCAATGGTTTTCCAACCTGGCGCTGGAAGAAACCCTGTCCGATGGCAAGTCCATCATCGTCAAGGAACTCCAGCGGCTGGGCCATGGCGGCATCAATCTCGAGGAAGTGGCCCAGCGTCTCAACTATGCCAGGCTGGACGATCTTTATGCCGCGGCGGCCCGGAATGAACTACCCATGCGCCAGTTTCAGGCCGCGGTCCGGAACGACGAAGCGCCGACAGGCGAACCGCCCCTTCTCGCGACGGCGGTGCGTCCTCCAACGGGCGAGACGAAGGGCATTCTCATCGTTGGCGTCGACCGGCTGATGACCCAGCTTGCCCGTTGCTGCAAGCCCGCGCCGCCGGACGAAATCGAAGGATTCGTCACACGTGGCAAGGGGGTTTCCATTCACCGCGTCGATTGTGTCAACTTCCAGCACCTCGCTGTCCGGCATCCGGAACGGGTGATCGAAGCTGACTGGGGCGATGCCGGCGCCGGGGGAGTTTTCGCGGCGGACATCATCATCGACGCACACGACCGGCAGGGGTTGCTGCGCGACATCTCGGAGATTTTCGCCAAGGAGAAGATCAACGTGATCGGCGTCAATACCCAGTCCAGGCAAGGCAGGGCGCGCATGGGATTCACGGTGGAAGTGCGTAACCTGCAACAGTTGAAACGCACCCTGGGCCTGGTCCACGAAGTTTCCGGCGTGGTCACGGCGCGTCGGGGGGGGTAGCGCGACATCCGCGATGCGCCCGGCGCGCCATGCGCGGGGCCGTGTTACGATGCGCGCGCATCGCGCGCATGCTTTTTTTGAAAGGGGATTTCCCGTGGCCGGAGCCAGTTTGCTTGCCCTGATTGATGACATTGCCGCCATTCTGGACGATGTCGCCCTGATGACCAAGGTGGCCGCGAAGAAGACGGCTGGCGTGCTGGGCGATGATCTCGCCCTGAATGCCCGGCAGGTCGCGGGTGTTCGGGCGGAGCGGGAGCTGCCGGTAGTGTGGGCAGTGGCCAGGGGTTCGTTTCTCAACAAGGCAGTGCTCGTACCCGCGGCGCTTCTCGTCAGCGCCTTCCTGCCCTGGATCATCACGCCGCTCCTGATGGCGGGCGGGCTTTATCTCTGTTTTGAAGGGGCGGAAAAACTGGCGCACAGCACTTCCCACGGGGAAGGCGATGCCACGGATCGGGAAACATCGCGGGAAAGCGTCGATCCAGGCGTCGATCCGGTTGCGCTGGAAAGGGAAAAAATCAGGGGCGCGATCCGGACCGATTTCGTGCTTTCCACCGAAATCATCGTCATTGCCCTGGGCACTGTGGCGCAAGCGGCCATGCCTGTGCGGGTGGCGGTTCTGGCTGGCGTCGCGCTCCTCATGACGGTGGGCGTTTACGGCATTGTCGCCGCCATCGTCAAGCTCGACGATCTCGGGTTTTACCTGGACAAGCGGGAAAACGTCATTGCGCGGGCGAGCGGCAAGATGCTTCTCCTGTCCGCGCCCGTGCTCATGAAGCTGCTCGCCATTGCCGGCACCATCGCCATGTTCATGGTGGGCGGCGGCATTCTCATCCACGGCATTCCCGCCCTGCACCACTGGAGCGCGTCGCTTTCGCGCCTGCCGATGGGCTTCACGCTGTCTACCTTGCTGGATATTGTCGCGGGCCTGCTGGCGGGCGCGTTCGTCCTGGGCGTGATGCGCGTCGCGCGGCGGTTGCGATCCAGAAATCCCCAGACGCGGGAAGGGTGAAACCCGGAAGGAAAAACCGCTGACGCTGGAAACGATCCGCGTGTGAAGCGCGACCGTTTCCCGGCGGGGCTGGATATTGGCGGATCACTCTGGTTCCGGGCGCTTCCGGCGTCCGCGTGACAGCCGGGCAAACCCGTCCGGAACAAGGACCCTGATACGGGTGGAGGAATCCAGCCAGGCGCACGCAAGCACGGGGCGCGCCCGGAACGACGGCGACATTCGCTTCCACCGCCAGCGCGATGCGTGCCATCTTGCCTTGTTCCCCCGACCGAAACAAAGCGCCGCGGCGGGAAATGGACAACAGGTGTTCCCGCCTGGCGCGCAAGACAAACCCGGAAGGGTTTCTTTTCCCTTCCGGGTCGTTGCGACCGGAACTCCCTTCAGGACAAGATTCCCGCCCTCGCGCCGATTCTTCCGGGCGGGATCGCAAACCGGAGTTTGTTTGCGCTCAATCCTGTTTTCTTGCTGTGCGCGTCATTCGGGTCCTGTTCCTTTTTGCCTGGCCCACCCCCCTCGCCGGCACGCCGCGACCGGAATCCCAACATCCATCCGTCTTCGGGAGGGCATTCACCCTTTTGCGTTACCCCTGTAGCGGCACCGGGAGGGCAGGTACTTGGAAACCTTTGTGAAGTTGGTAGGTTGATCCACTCCTTTGTAACCATGGTAGTGCAGGGGGCATCCCCATGTGATGGAGCCGCCCGCTGCCAGTGGCTTGGAGGGCCATCCGTAGACCGGATCGAACGGCCCCGTTCCCGGAACAAGGTGAAGCGCGATGTTCAAATTATCCAGTACCTTGTTTTTATCGCTGCCAAAATAAATCCCGATGGCGCCATCGCCTCCCTTGCCTGGCTGACCTGTGCCATCCACCTTCAGATTTGATATTGTTATTTTCTTGATGTGTTTCGTTGGTTTGAACTCGTATCTGTAGCTGGTTGCGGCCGGCTTCCCGGTGCCGTAATAAGTGGTAATCTCAGTGGCTCCTTTCTTTCCCCCG
>JAISME010000016.1 GCA_031276915.1 Zoogloeaceae bacterium | reverse complement strand
GTTAATACTTTCCCGGAAAAGGAACTGGACCGGAATGCAACATAGCAGGAATCAGGAGGGCCGGCAGTGGCGTTTGTGGCGAATTGCCATGCCCATGGTTCGCCCAACACATGACCGGCGGGGCAAGGCCCGGTGCCAGGCGACAGGGAAACTGGATTGATCGCGGACAAACTCCGGTTTGCGATCCCATCCGGAAGAATCAGCGCGGAAGCCGAAACCCCGGCCTGAAAGCCGAGGGCTGCGCCCCGGAAGGGAAAAGAAACCCCTTCCGGGTTTGTTTCGCGCGACAGGTATGGATTGCCTGTCGCGCGTTTTCCGCTGGCCGACAGCAAAAACATGGAGCGATCCACCGCCACAGTGTAGAGTTGACCCGCTCCAGCCGGAGAGGAAGCAGAGTGGGGAAAGCCCCGAATGTTTCCACATGTCTTTTCAAACCGGATTCCCATGCAACTTCATTCCAGCGACACCCCCGGCCTCAACCGGTTTACCCGCCACGAACCGGGATACGTCACGATCAACGAAACGCGCTACCGCGGAAATCTCCTGGTTTTCCCCGAAACGCTGGAGCAAGACTGGACAACGCACGATCCCGACACGCTGGTCATTGCGGATTTCGCGCTGTTGGCGGAGCGTCTGGCCACCGCCCGCGTGAACATCCTGCTTCTGGGCATGGGTGAGCGGCAACGTTTTCCCGCGCCGGCGCTCTGCGCGCCCCTGGTCGCCGCCCGCATCGGTTTCGAAATCATGACCACGCCCGCGGCATGCCGCACCTTCAACATCCTGGTCGCGGAGAGGCGCAGGGTAGCGGCAGCGCTTCTGCTTCGAAAGACGGTGGAACAAGCGCAAGACGGCATGCCGTCTGCCACCGCATGAAAATCCCGCTTCCGCACGCGCTCCGCCGCGCGCAACCGTTAAATGTCATACATCCATGTCATCATGCCGGATTGGGCAGATCGACGAACTCACAGTCGAGACCCAGGGTTTCGGCAAGGTGGGCAGCGAGGGCGCGAGGGCCGAAGCGCTCGGTGGCGTGGTGACCGCAAGCCAGGAAGACAATGCCGTTTTCCCGCGCCAGATGCGGCGTGGGTTCGGAGATTTCCCCGGAAAGGTACGCGTCGACGCCAAGCCTGGCGGCGGACTCGATGAGATTCTGCGCGCCGCCAGAACACCAGGCGATGCGCCGCAGCATGCGGTCCGGCGCACCGACAAGCAAGGGAGGACGCGCCAAAACACTTTCAAGTTGTCCAGCCAGCGCATCCGCCCGCATGGGAACGGGAAGCGCACCCCAGCAACCGATCGCCTGGTCGCCGAAATGCCCCTGGCAATCCCAGTCCAGGCACCTGGCCCACTGCGCGTTGTTGCCGAGCACAGGGTGCGCGTCCAGCGGCAAGTGATAGGCAAAGAGGTTGATGTCGTGCCGGAGCAATGTGGCAAGCCGTTGACGTTTGGCGCCGGCGACGCGGGGCGATTCGCCTTTCCAGAAATAACCATGGTGCACGATGACCGTATCCGCGTTCCGGCATACGGCTTCGTCGAGGAGGGCCTGGCATGCCGTCACGCCAGTAATCACGCGCCTTACCCGGGAGCGGCCTTCCACTTGCAAACCATTTGGGGAATAATCACCAAACTTCGCGCTTTCCAGAGTCTCGTCGAGAAAGCGCTCCAACTGTTCACGATCCATGAGTGTTCCTATGCGTAAGATTTGGTTGCTGTTCGCGCAAGCGACGACAGTGGTGCTGGCAGCGTTTTTCACAATCGGCGTCCTGAAGCCGGAATGGATCGGGAAAAGCCCGCAAACGACAATCGTGCCTTTGCAACAGGCGGTCAGCAACCCGGCGGCCGGAACGGGAAAATACACTCCCAGTTTCCGGAACGCGGCACAAATGGCATTGCCTGCCGTCGTGCATATTTTTACGACACAGGAAGTAAAAGTGCAACGCCATCCCCTGATGAACGATCCGGTCTTCCGCCAGTTTTTCGGCGACGGGCTCGATAACGCGCCGCGCCGTCCCGGCCTGGGGTCGGGCGTGATCGTGAGTCCAAACGGCTACATTCTCACCAATTATCACGTGGTAGACGCCGCCGACGCCATCGAGATCCTGCTTGCCGACAAGCGCCGCCTGAAGGCCCGTGTGGTCGGCGCGGATCCGGAATCCGACCTGGCCGTGCTCCAGGTGGAGGCGGACAACCTGCCCGCGATCACCTTTGGCCGCATGGAAGACGTTGCGGTGGGCGATGCCGTGCTGGCCATCGGCAACCCGTTCGGGGTCGGACAGACGGTGACGATGGGCATCGTTTCCGCCCTGGGGCGCACGCAACTGGGCATCAATACCTTCGAGAATTTCATCCAGACCGATGCCGCCATCAATCCCGGCAATTCCGGCGGCGCGCTGGTCGACGTCAACGGCAACCTGATCGGCATCAACACCGCCATTTTCTCCCGCAGCGGTGGTTCACTGGGGATCGGTTTCGCGATTCCCGTTTCCTCCGCGCAGCAGATCATGCGGCAGATCATCCAGAACGGCAAGGTGATCCGCGGCTGGATCGGCGTCGAGGTGCAGGAAATCACGCAGGAACTCGCCGAATCCTTCGGCCTGCCGGACGCGGAAGGCGCATTGATCGCGGGCGTGGTGCGCGGCGGCCCGGCCGACCAGTCGGGCTTCAAACCCGGTGACGTGCTCCTGGAGGCGGACGGTCGGCAAATCCACAACCCGCAAGATATGCTGGACATTGTCGCCTCCCTGAAACCCGGCAATACGGTGACGTTCAAGGTGCGCCGCGCCAGGACGGTCAACGAACTCGAAGTCAGGGTCGGCCAACGGCCAATGCGGCGGCGATAGGACAAACAGGTCCCGCGGACAGCTATCCCTCCTTGTGGACCGCATTTCCGGGAGCGACACGTTCTCTCCCGCCGGGTATTTCCGGCAAGGGAGGTTTCCAACCGGAGTCTGTTCTCGATGAAACTCGTACTCAGGGAACCTTTTTGCACGCTCTGGCGTGACCAGGATCCATTCACGGCGGTCGAACGTCTTTCCGGCAAAACGTACCGGGAACTGGAAGGCCGTCGCACACTGGAGACGGTCGTCGGCGGACGAGCATATTTCGTCAAGATCCATCGTGGCATCGGCTGGGGAGAAATTTTCAAGAACCTCCTGAAGGGCAAGATGCCAGTCCTGGGCGCAGGGCGGGAATGGGAGGCGCTTGCCCGCCTGCATGCCGCCGAAGTTCCGACCATGACCGCCGTCGCCTTTGGCGAACGCGGCCTGAATCCGGCCCGGCAACACTCCTTTATCGTGACCGAGGCCCTGGCGCCCACCATCGATCTCGAAACCCATACGCAAGACTGGCGGCAACGCCCCCCCTGTCCCGCCGCAAAGCGCGCCCTGATCGATGAAGTCGCCCGCATGCTGCGCGCCATGCACAACGCAGGCGTCAATCACCGCGACTGCTACATTTGCCACTTCCTGCTGCATACCGACGCGCCCGCCGACAAGCCGCGCCTGTCGCTCATCGATCTGCACCGCGCGCAGATTCGTCCCGAAACGCCCCGGCGCTGGCGGGAGAAGGATCTTGCCGCCCTCTATTTTTCCGTGCTGGAAATCGGCCTCACCCGGCGCGATCTGTTCCGTTTCCTCCTCGGCTATTTTGCGCGCCCGCTGCGCGCCCTCCTGAAGGAAGAAACCGCGCTGCTTGCGCGGCTCGAAAAAAAAGCCGCCAGACTCCACGCGCGCAAGCAACGCTACGGGGAAGCGCTCTGATGCCCTGGAGCCTGAATCCAGCCCACGCGCATCTGACAAACGCGTTCGGTGATCTCGCCACGGTGTTTGCGCTGGAAGGCGAACGCCTGACCAGCGCGCCACGTTCCGAGTTGATCCGCGTCACGCTGGATGGCGTGCGCTACTATGTCAAACGATATGGCCGCGGCGCGGGCGCGCCGCGCAACTGGCGGCTACACTGGCCGCGCTATTTGCGACACGAACTTCTCAACTTCCTGCCGCGCCCGCGCGTCGAAGCCGAATGGCGAAATCTCGAGCGTTTCGCCCGCTGGAACATCCCTACCGCCGAAATCGTGGCGCATGGCCTAGAACGCCGCCTTGGCGCGTTCTGGCGCGGCGCGCTCGTTACCCGTGAACTGGAAGGCGCGGAGGACCTGCACAGTCTCTACAAACGGGACGATCCGCGCCTGAAAGACCGCCGCTGGGTCACCCTGGTCAGCGCCCGGATCGCCGCGCATACCCGCACCTTGCACACACACCGCTTCATCCACAACGACCTCAAGTGGCGCAACATCCTGGTCGACCCGGAGGCGAATGTCTATTTTATCGATTGCCCGCTGGGCGCGTGCTGGCATGTCCCGATTCCGCGCCACCGAATCGAAAAGGACATCGCCACTCTGGACAAGGTGGCCCGTCACTGCCTTTCCGCGACGACGCGCCTGCGTTTCTACCTCGACTACCGGCAGCAATCCCGCCTGACGGCAGCGGACAAGGCCGCCATTCGGCGCATCACGGCGTTTTTCGACCCATAGCTCATAGAGGATGCCTGATGCCGCCGACAACCCATCCGCGCCATCCCTCCGGCAACTCTTCCCATAGAATCCGCGCTTCGGCCTCCCTTTCGAATTCCGCGAACACACAGGCGCCAGAGCCGCTCATGCGACATGAAGTCGCATTCCTGGCGCGCGCGCGCAACCAGGCGAGGGATTCGGCGACTTCGGGGTAAAGGCGACAGGCGACAGGCTCCAGGTCGTTGCGACCGAAACCGGGATGCCAGCCGGAAAAGCGGATCGGCGGCGTGTCGCGGCAAAGATCAGGGACGGCGAAAATGGTGGCGGTGGGAATGGAAACCGGCGGTTTCAGGATCAAGTACCAGGCTTCCGGCAACACGGTCGGAATCAGGTTTTCGCCGACGCCTTCGGCGAAAGCATTCCGGCCCAGCACGAAAACGGGAACATCCGCGCCCAGTCGAAGGCCCAGAATCCTGAGACACTTGCGGGAAAGTCCAAGATCCCAGAGATGGTTCAGGGCGATGAGCGTCGTGGCGGCGTCGGAACTGCCGCCACCCAGACCACCACCGACAGGGATGCGTTTTTCCAGGTGAATGGTAACGCCCTGGCGCGCGCCCGTTTCCATTTGCAGGAGGCGGGCGGCGCGCACCGCAAGATCGGCTTCCGGCGACACGCCGGGCAGGGGATTGGCAAGCGCGATCGTTCCGTCGTCGCGCGGCGAAAAGCGCAGGGTATCGCCGAAATCGAGCAGGCGAAAAAGGGTTTGCAACCGGTGATAGCCATCCGGACGGCGTCCAATGACATGAAGGAAAAGGTTGAGTTTGGCGGGAGCGGGCCAGACGCTCTCCCAGGTCCATCCCGGCCCCAGGCTCACGGCAACAGGGGTTCCCAGGATTCGATCACAAGGCGCAGTTTCACCATGCCGTCCAGACTGGCGTCCAGCCGCGCGGGCAAACGCTGGTCATCGGTATATTGATAGGCCAGCAACCAGCCGGATTCGCGCACGCGCCTGACACGTTCCTGCTCGTCGCGCTCCACCAGCGCGCCGGGACCGGGCCGGGCGGCAATCCAGGCGAGCAGGTCGTCGAACGGCAAGGCAACGCCAAGAGCCTCTTCGAGCAACCGATCGGCGGAATCCGCTGTGCGCCGTCCGCCGTTCGCCTGTTCCAAGACGATGCCTTCGGCATTCCTGCGCAGGCGGGCAACCCCCTGCCCCAGAGGGTCCAGGAAAAACATTTCATCCTGTTCCGGCTGATGCCGCCATTCCAGTCCGCCGGAAAAATGCCGCGGCGCCTGCCCGACGGGCGCGTCCGCCGGCGTAAATTGCAGACTGAAACGCGCCTTCAGCGCGAAAGCCACCAGAACGGCGGAATCGGCACGGGCGAACCCCGTGTCGATTCGCGCCTGGGGCGCTACACAGGCGGACAGCAAGCCCAGTGTGCAAACACTCCAGAACAGGCGATGCGGCAGGAAGGTCATGGCCGGAATTTGCGCATGGCGGCTTGCAGGGTCTCGTTTTCCGGCGCTTCGCTGGCTGCCTTCCTCCAGATGGCCGCGGCCTCGTCCCGCCGTCCCAGCATCCATTGCACTTCACCCAGGTGCGCCGCGATTTCCGGATCGGCATTGATCCGGTAGGCATTCTGGAGCACAGTCAAGGCTTCTTCCAGCTTGCCCTGCCGGTAGAGCACCCAGCCCATGCTGTCCATGATGAAAGGATCCTGCGGCGCCAGACGCACGGCCTTCACAATCAATTCATGCGCTTCCGCGAGGCGCAGGTTGCGGTCCGCCAGGGAATAGCCAAGCGCGTTGTAGGCGTGGGCGTTGTCCGGTTGCAGGTCTATCAGTTTTTTCAGCAGGCTTTCCATTTCGGCCAGCTTGCCGACCTTTTCCGCGATCATCGCCGCCTCGTAGAGCAGGTCCCCCTGTTCCGGATCGGTTTTCAGCGCCTGCGCGATGAAGTCATACGCTTCCCGGAAGCGTCCCGCGTCGCGCAGCAACTGGGCTTCCAACTGGATCAACTGTGTTTTTTCCCGGGCGGTGTGAACGCTGGTCCGGTGCAGAAAAGCCCGCGCCTCGTTGACCTTGCCCGCGTCCGCCAGATACTGCGCAAGGCGGGCGCGGGCGAAAAGATACTGCGGGCCGGCATTGACCTGCTCAAGGTACTGGCGGGCCGCCTCCCTGTTTCCAGCCTCTTCCTCCAGCAGGCCGAGGAAGTAATGGACGATGTTCCGATCGGCGGGCAATGTGGTCAGATGCTGCAGAAGGCGACGCGCCGTCTCGAAATCCTTTTCCTGCAGGGCAAGCATGGCGACGGGATAGACCACATCCGGATTGTCCGGGGATTTTTGCAGGAGGCGGTCGAACTGGACACGGGCCTCCGGATAGCGTTTTTCACCCAGCAAGATGCGCGCCAGGGCCATACGCAGGTCAGAAGCGTCGGGGTAACGCTCCAGATAGCCGGAGAGGATCGCAATGGCGTCATCGGTCCGCGTCGCTTGATCCCCGCGCAAAACCACTTGCGCTTCCAGAAGCACCGGCGCGATCCACTCCGGTTTGAGCGCCTGGGCCTGCCGCGCTTCCGCGCGCGCAAGTCCGAACTCTTCCGCCACGGCGGCGGCATTGGCCACGGCATGATGCGCCTCGGGCAGATCGGGATAGGCGCGCGCCAGTTGCCGGAGCAAGGTCAGCGCGGCCTTGTGATCGGCGTGCGACGCCAGCACGCGGTTCAGGCTGAGAAAGTTCTCGCCCGCCCGCTCCGGCGACGCGGCAAGCAGCGTGCCGATCGGGGCTTCCATCTCCTCGATGTTTCCGGAGACCGCCAGGAAATTGATGAGCGCCAGATTGGCTTCCTGGGATTCCGGTTCCAGCTCCCGCCACTGCCGCGCCAACGCCAGCGCCAGATCATATTGGCGTGCGGCGCCCGCCAATTCCACGGCGCGCTTGATGACCGCCAGGTCGCGGCTGCGAAACGCCAGGTCGCTGTAGGCGCGGGCGGCTGTCTCGATCTGGCCATTCTGGATGGCCATCTCGCCCAACAGCAACTGAAAAATCGGTTGCGTGATCGCTTCGGGAGACACGTTTCGTGTCTCGGCGGGTTTGACGGACGCATCCTCGCCAACAGCAGTGAACGGGATCAGGACAAACGCGCACAGCAACGCGGGTGGAAATCGGATTGGCATGACGGGCTTCACAATTTTCTGAATCTGGTAGCACACATGTTATTGCGCTTTTCCCGGCGCCACAAGTCACATTTTCAGGCCACGCCGCCATGGGGCAACGCATCCAGTGACGCGCCCGCCCTGCCCGGATACGCGCTTTCCGGCATTCTCCCCCGTCGATTCAATCCAGCGCGACCGATACGATCTGCGTTTCGTCCTCCCGCACATCGGTGACGCGAACGCGTTCCCTGCCGGCAAGATCGAGGTTGAAAAGCGCGCGGGCAAGCGGGTTGATGAAGCGGGATTCCAGTTGATTGCCGATGCCGCGCCCGCCATTGCCCAGATCGCCGATACACCAGGTTTTCAGGCGTTCCAGCGCTTCCGGGGCGAAATCGAGCTCCAGCGCGTGCTCCTCGCGCACACGGCGGACGACGTTGTCCAGCATGCCGGCGAAAATGCGCTCCGCCACGGGAGGCGCGATGAAATTGAAGACGACGATGTTGTCACCGATGCGATTCAAGATTTCGGGGCGCAACAGGCGGTATTTGAAATAATCGGCGATCGCGCCTTTCACCCGTGCCTCCACGGTCTCGTATGGATCGCCGGGATGCACGTTCTGGCTGCGGCGCCCTTCGTCATCCTCCACGAAAATTCCCAGATTGGAGGTGAAGACGAGGATGGTTTCGGAAAACCAGGCGACATCGCCGCGCCCGTCGGTCAGGCGACCGTCCTCGAGGATTTGCAGGAACTTGTCCAGGATGCGCGGATGCGCTTTTTCCACTTCGTCGAAGAGCACGACGGAAAACGGTTTCTCGCGCACGGCGTTGGTGAGTTCCCCGCCCGCCTCGAAGCCGACATAGCCCGGCGGCGCGCCAAGAAGTCGCGCGCCGTTGTGTTCCTCGGCGAATTCACTCATGTCGAAACGGAGATAGGCCCGCTCGTCGCCGAACACCAGTTCCGTGAGCGTCTTGGCAAGCTCCGTCTTGCCGACGCCGGTGGGACCCGCGAAAAAAAGCACGCCGCGTGGCCGGTTGCCGCCGGATTTGGCCTGCGCGCCGGTCAGCCCCATCACGGAGCGCATCAGGATGTCCACGGTCTTGGTGACGGCCTGTGTCTGGCCCTTGACCCGTTTCTCGATGAACTCCGTCGCTCCGGCAATGCGTTTTTTCAGGTAGGGCTGCTTCCAGGGATTTTCCGGCGCGCCGACTTTGTAGCACTGCACGGCGTCGTCTACACCATCCCAGGCGATGCCTTGCCGGTCCGCGAGCTGCGCCGTATCCGAAAGGGCGGTGAGCGGCAACCCCTCGGTCGCCCGCGCGAATTCGCCGGCGAAGATTTCCTCCGCGCCGGCAGGCGCGCGATCCGTCGTCGCGAACAAGGGAAAATAGCTGCGCGCGGCCAGGACACGGGTCTCAAAATCCGGCAGTCCGATGGAAAGGCTTTCCACCCGAACGTTGTCGAGCGCGAACCACGAGGGCAAATCCTGGGGACGATTCAGAAGCCAGAGGATGGGATTGAAACGTGGCTTCATGTCTTCGCCCGGCAATGGCGGCTCGTTCCGCGGCGGCCTGGGTACGACGGGCGCCGCATGGACGGCCAACCGTTCCGCCGCCAGGAAAAAACGGTGTTCCGCGGCATCCAGTTGGTCCGGATGTCGCGTCAGACGCGAGGCAAAATCGACAAGCAACGCGCAGCGGGCTTCACGCGCGCGCGTCAGGTCCCGCATCAGGAGGGAAAGCCGGTCCAGGCTCATGGGCATGACGCCATTCTGGAGCTTGAGATCGAAAAGCCGAACCGCCAGCGTCACGGCGGCCTCGTCGTGCGGATAGGGGCGCACGCCCTCCACCGGGTCGTAGATCAGCAGAAAACGGAAGCACTGCCGTTCCAGCACCGACCACAGGCAGCGCCGCAAGGGCGCGGGCGTCATCCGTCCCTCTCCGAGCGGCGTCAGGAAATGGTCACGGATATTGCCGGAAATGATGAACTGGGAACGAATGGGCAGCAGGCGCGCAAGGTCGCGCGCCCAGCGAGGCGTCAGCGTGACGGCGTCCGGATCGGAGGACATGCGCGCGCTTCCCCTGTCAATCGTTCAGTGGTCGCGCCAACAGCGCGGCGCGGCGCCGCTCGGCCTCGACCTCGGCAAAAACGGGAAGCCGTTCCGGCGGCACGACCTGCACGGGCAATTCGCCCGCCGCGACGCGGCGCTTGATTTCCAGCGTCACCCCGCGCGCCTCGAGCGTCTCCATGAATTTGGGAAATTCCGAGCACCAGCGTTCCTCCGCCATGAAATCCATCTGCGCCCGCACGGCGTTCTCTTCCGCCGTATCGGCACGCACCACGTTGAAATTGAAAGTCCGTTCCGCGGCGCTCGCGCGCAGGCGCACGTAGTACCCTTCCCAGCCCGGCTTCTGGAAATGCACGATGCCGCCTTCGGAGAACAGGGTTTCGTCGATGGCTTCCACCTGGTACCCCAGATCCCGCAGGGATTGCTCCAGCACAACGGCAGCCGCCTGGTTCTTCTGCGCACTGGATTCCGCTTCGAATTTCGCCGCCAGCGCCTCGATCGCCGCGCGGCTCCCGGCATCCAGCCGGGAAAGCCCGGCCTCCACTTCCAGAAGCAACGCATTGAGCGAAGCGGGCAAAAAATCCTCCGGGAAAATCCGCAGCCACGCCGCGGCATCCTGGATGTCCTTTTGCCGGGCGGCTTCCTCGGCGCGATGCAACTGGACCGCGAGGCGCAGTTCATTGCCCCAGAGTTCGGCGCGCTCCGGCGTTTCCGCAAGGATTACCGCGCGCGCCAGCGCCTCCAGGCGCGGCGGCAACGGTTCGCCCGGCGGCTGGTCGAGCCGCGCCAGAATACGCGCCACCGTCGCCCGCCAGGTTTCCTGGTCGGCTTCCCGGCGCAGCGCCTGCCGCCGGGCAAGATACAGCCGCAGGAGATCGGAAAGTTCCGGCGTCTCGCCAATTTCGGACAGAACCGCCTGCACGGATTCTCCGGCGTTGGCGGCCAGCCGCCCCTCGACCGCCGCGACCCGGGCCTCGAGCTCCTGGACATAGGCGCTCCAGGCCGCCGCATCCGCGCCGTGCAGGGCATCCCGGCGAACCGCGAAATCGGGGAGTTCCGCTTCCGCCAGCGCGGAAATCCGCGCCAGCTTTTGTTCCAGCCGATCGACCCGCGTCCGCAGGGCCGCCATCTGGTCGTGACGCGCGGCCAACCGCGCCAATCGCCGCGCCTCCCGCGCCTCGAAACGGGCCTGGGCCTGGACTAGGGCCGCTTCATATTCCTCTTTTGCCACCCTGGCTCCTTTTACGAGGAGCGAGGCGGCGATCACGGCTGCCGTGATGGTCGCCGAGCCGCCGACCATGGCGGTCGGATCGCCGACGAGAATGGTCGGATTGTCAACGAGAAAACGGGTCGTGACGGGACTGCTCATCCCACCGCCTCCGGTTGTCGCACCCAGCGCAGAAAAAGCGTGTGGCCCAGCGCCAGCAAGGGAGGCCCCAGGAAAATGCCGATGAACCCGAAAGCGAGGATGCCGCCGAAGACGCCCAGGGCAATCAGCAGGATGGGCAGACTCGCCGTGCGGGAAATCAGGATGGGTTTCACGAAATTATCCACGCTGCTGATGACTGCCAGGCCATAGACCACCATGCCGATCGCCCAACCGGTTTCGCCCTGGCTGTAGAGCCAGAAGGCCGCTCCGCCCCAGATCAGCGGCGGTCCCACCGGAATCATGGAGAGCAGGAAAGTGCCCATTCCCAAAAGCAGCGCGCCCGGCACGCCCGCGACCACGAAACCGATGAACGCCACCACGGCCTGCGCCAATGCCGTGCCGACGATGCCGATCATGACGCCGTTGACCGTGCCGCGCGCCAGCATCAGCATTTCCTCGCCCAGATCGCCGCCCAGGCGGCGCGCGGCGCGGCGCAGGTGTTCCGCCAGTTGCATGCCGTCGCGGAACAGGAAAAAGCCAATGAAAATCACCAGCAGCAATTGCAGGATGCCATTGCTCACCAGCCCGATGCTGGCCATCGCCACTTTCCGGATCGGTTCCTGCGCCTGCTGCAACAGGTTCATGAGTGCGTCATGGTTTTCCGTCAGTTGCCGCCAGTAATCGGCGAGCTGTTCGCCCCAGGGCAATTTGTGCAACCAGGCGGGCGGCGTGCCGGCGATGATTTCCTGCACGCGCGGCGCGAGGCTGGAGACGGCAAGATGCGCCGCCTCGCCCAGGTTGTACGACAAAAGGACAGTCGGCGCGACGATCATGACGATAAGCAGCGCAGTCATGGCGAGCGCGGAAAGCGTATCCTTGCCGCGCAGAAGCCGGTGCAGCCAGCGATACGCGGGCCAGAGCGTCACGCACAACACCCCGGCGAACAGTATCGCAACCAGGAAGGGATACAGCACCAGGAGACAGCCCAGGATCAGCAAAACCATCAGGCTGACCTGCGCCAGTTTTTTCGAATCGTTCATTGTCCTCTCTCTTCGCGCAACATCATTTTGGCCTGACTCAGAATTTCCCCAGCAGTTTGAGCGCCTGGCGTATGCCATCGGAAGTGGAAAGACCGGGCGGCAGGGTCCGGACAGCGGCAAGCGCTTCCTTTTCGCTGTATCCAAGCGCAAGAAGCGCGCCCAGAATCTCGTCGCCGACCGTGTCCGCCTGCGCCGCCACGCCCGCAGGCGTGCCCGCCTGCGGCAGTTTTCCCTTCAACTCCAGCAGCAGCCGTTCGGCGGTTTTCTTGCCGATGCCGGGGATTTTCGTCAGCCATCCACTCTCCTGGCGCGCCACGGCGGCATTCAGATCCGCGACGGAAAGCCCCGAAAGTACCGCCAGCGCCGTGCGCGCCCCAACACTGGAAATCCTGAGCAATTGCTGGAAGGCGACGCGCTCGTCCGCCGTCAGGAAACCGTAGAGAAACTGGCCGTCCTCGCGCACCGCGTGATGGATGAGAAGCGTGACCGCCTCTCCCTGGAGCGGCAGATTGTAGAAAGTGCTCATGGGCACGTCCACTTCGTAGCCAACGCCGCCGACATCGATCAGGAGCCGGGGCGGGTTTTTTTCGGCCAGGCGGCCGGAGAGTCGTCCGATCATGCGGGCAATTCCATCGGCGCACGCGGAAACCGCGCCACCGCGTATCCTTCCAGATAAAAACAATGGTCACAGGTCATTGTGTACCGGATCCGGACGTTTCCGTCTCCGCGCGAAACGCCTGGTAAATATCTGCCAGGCTGTATCCCGCGTGCGACGGCGGCGGCAGGTGGCGCAGCGCGCGTTCGCGGATATTCGCGTCACCCGGACACAGGCGCGCCAGCAGGCGATCCCGTTCGGCCGCCGTGAGATGCCGGGTCTGCACCCGCGCGAAACAGCGTCCGGGACGGATCAGGGCGTCGTCCAGATCGCCGAGGTTGGGCAGGTTGGTGGAAAAAACGATCTTGCGTCCCTGCGCGCGCACCACACCGTCGGCAAGCGTCAGAAAGCGGTGCAGGTTTTCGTTGCCTTCCGAGCGCGGACGCAACAGGTGATCGGCGTCCTCGACGACAAAGGCATTTTCCTCGCCGGTGATGAAGCGCACGAAAATCTCGTCGGACTCCATTGCCTTCTTGTCGCCGGTATAGAGCGCCTGGGCATCGCCGCCGTTGCGCCGGGAAATTTCGCCCAGGATGGCGCGAATCAGCCGGGTCTTGCCGGTACCGGGCGCACCCTGGAGGACAAGCACGGTCTCCGGCGCGTCGAGATAACGGCGGATGAAGGGGGTCACCCCGCCGGAAAGTTCGGGATAGGCTTCGTCAAGCAGCGCGTCATCCGCCATTTCCTCGATGCTGGCGCTCTCCAGCTCGCCTTTCGCGGTCAGGAAATGCCAGTCGATGGAAAACATGGGTTCCTGGATACGGGCCGCGCCGACCAGGTTGAGCAGGCGCTTTTGCACATCTTCCGCGGACGCGACCGACCCTGCCCAGATCGAGAAGAAACAGGAACAGTAATGTGTCTTGGCGCTTCCCTGTCCCCGGACCAGGAAATCCGGACCATCCAGGATGATGCTGTTCCAGCCGGGCCGCTGGGCGCACCAACCCAGCTCGGTCGCCATCCGGTCGAAGAGCGTCTGCAGATTCTCCCGCGCCGCGAAACGCTGGCGCCGATAGATCGGATAACGGCTCGCGCCGGATTCCAGCGCCCGGTACAGCCGGGTGTTCAGCAGGAGGTTGCACAATTCCCATTCGGTCATGTAGATGCCGGGAGAAAAACTGGATTCGCTCATCTTTTGTCCTTTGACGCTTTCATTCGGGAAATGGGGAAGTACAGCATGAGACCACGCATGCCAGGCTCAAAATCCAGACAACACGCCGGTCCCGGAAAAGCGCCATCGCCGCCGCGATCACGGCAGCATCCCGGCGTCGCCCCGCGCGGTTTTGCGAAAGCGCCGGACATGGCCTCAAGGGATGGGAACGCTGCGAATCAGCGCCTCGACATCCTCCGGACGGGCATGGGCGTTGGCCTCCCGCGCGCGCAGGCGATGGCAGGCAACGCTGGGCAGTACGGTCTGGAGATCGTCGGGAAGCACGGCTTCCCGGCCTTCCAGATAGGCCCAGGCACGCGCCATGGCGAGAATGCCCAGACCGCAGCGCGGCGACAGGCCATGATGGAACTGGGGCCAGCGCCGGGAAGCTTCCAGCAGATCCTGGACATAATCCAGAAGCGCGGGCGAAACGAAACGCGCCGACACGGCGTCCTGGTGGCGGAAGAGGTCTTCCTGCGTGAGACAGGCGGAGACCGTCTCCAGCTTCTGGCGCTGGTCGCCCGAGACCAGCAGGGCGCGTTCAGCGGCCCGGTCGGGGTAGCCCAATTGCAGGCTGACGAGGAAACGGTCCAGTTGCGACTCCGGCAGGGGAAACGCGCCGACCTGGTGCACGGGATTCTGGGTGGCGATCACGAAGAAAGGCGGCGGCAACGGACGGGTTTCGCCCTCCACCGTGACCTGGCGTTCTTCCATCGCTTCCAGAAGGGCGCTTTGCGTCTTGGGTGTGGCGCGGTTGATTTCGTCGGCAAGCAGCACCTGCGCGAAAATGGGACCCGGAAGAAAACGGAAGCTGCTGTTTTCCCGCTCGTAGATGGAAAGGCCGAGAATATCGGCGGGCAAAAGGTCGCTGGTAAACTGGATGCGGGAAAACTCCAGTCCCAGAAGCCGCGCCAGGAGCTGTGCCAGGGTCGTCTTGCCCAGTCCCGGCAAATCCTCGATCAGCAGGTGTCCGCGCGCCAGCAGACAGGCAAGCGCCAGACGCAACGCCTGGCGCTTGCCGAAAATGATCTGCTCCGCCCGGTCCAGCACGGCTTGCAAGGGAGAAATGGCTACCATGATTTGGAAAGGTGCGTGGAAATGGCGGCAATCATGACACAGGTTTGCGCTCGAGGGAAAGCCGGACCGCATTTTTCCAGTCCTGGCAATGCCCGGGAATTTCCGGACAAGGAGATTCGCGCGTGACGCCTCCCTGTCATCGCGGGCGACGCCAGCACCATGCATGGCCGCCAACTCAACGACAAGAGAAGGCCGCCGTTCGTTCAGGCCATGAAGGGATGGCGTTTCAGAATGGTTTCCGCGCGTTCCGGGCCAGTGGAAACGATGTCGATGGGGACGCCGCACAGGGTTTCCAGCCGATCCAGGTAGGCGCGGGCATTGGCGGGGAGTTCCTCCCAGCGCCGGATTCCAAAAGTGCTTTCCTTCCAGCCGGGCAGGATTTCGAACACGGGTTCGCAGCGCGCGACCTCGTCCGCGCCAACAGGCAGGAGATCGATGATCCTGCCATCCAGTCTGTACCCGACGCACACCTGGAGCGCATCAAGTCCGTCCAGCACATCGAGCTTGGTGATGCACAGTCCGGTGAGGCCGTTGATGCGGACAGACCGGCGCAAGAGCGCGGCGTCGAACCAGCCGCAGCGGCGCTTGCGCCGGGTCACTGTTCCTTCTTCCATGCCCTTGGTCGACATCTGGTGACCGGGCGTTCCCTCGGCATGAATTTCCAGTTCCGAGGGAAAGGGGCCGCCGCCCACGCGCGTGCAATAGGCTTTCGTGATTCCCAGCACGTAATGCAACATGTGCGGCCCGATGCCGGAACCGGCAGCCGCCTGCCCGGCCACGCAATTGCTGGAAGTCACGAACGGATAGGTTCCATGGTCAATGTCCAGGAGGCTGCCCTGCGCGCCCTCGAACAACAGGTTCTGATCGGCCTTGTTGAGCGCGTACAGTTCGGCGGAAACATCCTTCACCATCGGCTTGATGCGCTCGGCGCGCGCCAGCGTCTCCGCCCGCACCACCTCGCCGTCGACCGCCTTCGCGCCCAGATGGCGGGTGAGCACGAAGTTATGATAATCCAGCGCCTCGGCAAGTTTTTCGGCAAAGCGCCCAGGGTGGAAGAGGTCATAGACCCTGAGGGCGCGTCGCGCCACCTTGTCCTCGTAAGCCGGGCCGATGCCCTTGCCGGTGGTGCCGATCCTGGCGCCGGCATGCCGTTTCGCTTCCCGCGCCAAATCGAGCGCGACGTGACATGGCAGGATCAGCGGACAACCGGGACTGATGCCGAGACGGCTTTGGACTTCGACGCCGCCCGCCTCCAGCGCATCGATTTCCGCCAGCAGGTGCCCGATATCCAGCACCACGCCATTGCCGATGAAACATTGCACGCCGCGGACAATGCCGGAAGGCACAAGGTTGAGCTTGTACACCTTGCGCGCCTCGTTCTGGCCGACGACGAGCGTGTGTCCAGCATTGTGTCCGCCCTGAAAACGCACAACACCGCTGGCGTGACCAGTGAGCCAGTCCACGATCTTGCCCTTGCCTTCGTCGCCCCACTGGGTGCCGACAACCACTACGTTCCTTGCCATGATCGATGCCCTCTAGTTTTCGTTGACGGGTTCGGGAACCCAGTCCCGACCGCGCAGGACCAGCCTGCGGTCGCAGCGTGGCCCTTCGCACGTTTCTTCGCCCGGCAACGCCTCGATGACAACTTCACCATTCGCGCGCAAGGTTTCGATGCGGTCCCGGCGACGCTGGCGGACAGATTCCGGCAGATCCGGCGCGTGCGGCGCGAAAATCGCACCCGCCTGTGGTGCGGGGGACAGGAGTTGCGCCATATCCCGTAAATCCAGGGAAAAGCCGGTGGCCGGGCGCGCCCGTCCGAAACTCCTGCCCGCGCCATCGTAGCGTCCACCCTGGGCGATCGCCGTCGCGTGACCAGGCGTATAGGCGGCAAAGACCACTCCATTATGATAGTGATAGCCACGCAGGTCGGAAAGGTCAATGGAAATGGGCAGTTCCGGCACGGCGGCGACAAAATGCGCCAAGGTGTCCAGGGCGGCGGTCACTTCCGGCAACGCTGGCAGGACTTCCCGCGCTGTCGCCAGGAGACGCGCGTCACCGTACAGCCGCGGCAGAGCGCGAAAGGCTTCGGCATGGGACGCGGGCAAGCCAGCACAGGCTTCGGCAAGGCCCGGTTCGTCCTTGCCCTGCAAAAGATGGAAGAGGATTTTTGCGTGTTCCGGCTCCACGTTCGCGGCCCGCGTCAGGGCGCGGAACAGTCCAACATGGCTCAACTCCACCCGGTAGGCGGCAAGGCCAGAGGCCTGCAGGGTCGCGGCGAGCAGGCGCAGGATTTCCAGGTCGCCCTCCACCCCGGCGTAACCGTAAAGCTCCGCGCCAAGCTGGGTCAGTTCGCGGCTGGAAACGAGGCTCGCGGGCAAGGCGTGCAGAACGCTGCCGCAATAGCAAAGCCGCGCGACACCCTGGCGGTTCAGAAGATGCGCGTCGATACGGGCGGCCTGCGTCGTCATGTCGGCGCGCACGCCCAGGGCGCGCCCGGAGAGCTGATCCACCAGTGTGAAGGTGCGCAAGCGTAGCGCCTCGCCCGCGCCAGTCAGGAGGGACTCCAGGTATTCCGCCAGGGGCGGCATGACAAGTTCAAACCCGCGCCCGCGAAACAGGTCCAGAAGGCGACGGCGCAGGGCTTCGATACGGGCGGCTTCAGCAGGCAGCACATCCGCCAGATGTCCCGGGAGCAACCAGCGCATTTAACTGAAAACCACGATCAGGACCAGGCCGATCAACATGGAGGCAAGTCCCAGGAAACGCAACTGACCATCGGCAAGCGCAAGCAGGCGGACAAAGACCTCGCGCCAGGACGATGGCGCCAGAAACGGCATCAGCCCTTCGATGACCAGCATCAGCGCGAACGCCATGAGAAGCGTATGCGGCAGGCTTCCGGCGGACATCATTGCGCGTTTTTCAGGTATTTGAAGAAATCGGAGTTCGGTTCCAGCAGCAGAATGTCCTGCTTCGTCTTGAAGGAATTCTGGTAGGCGAGCATGCTGCGGTAAAAAGCATAGAATTCCGGATTCTGGTTGAACGCCCTGGCGTAGATGGCTGCCGCGTCCGCATCCCCCTTGCCCTTGATGCCCTGCGCTTCCTTGTAGGCATTCGCGAGCGTCACGGCACGCGTGCGGTCGGCTTCGGCGCGAATCTTTTCGGCTTCCCGCTCGCCTTCGGCGCGCAACTGGCTCGCCACCTGCTTGCGCTCGGCCTCCATGCGGCGATAGACATCGTCGGCGACTTCCGTTGGCAACTCCACCCGTTTCACGCGCACATCCAGCACTTCCACGCCGATCTTTTTCGCGTCTTCATTCGCCTTGCCGCGCATTTCTTTCATGATCTCGCGTTTGGGCGCGGTTTCCTTTTTGGAGGACGCGGACGCGTCTTCCTTTTCGCTCGAGGCAAAACGGGAAATCACATCGCCCACGGTGCCCTTGCCGAATTCAGCGCGCAAGCCATCGTTGATGGTCTGCGAAAGCCGGATGCTGGCGCGGGTTTCGTCACCGCCGACGGAAATGTAATAGAGCCAGGGATCCACGATCCGCCACTTGACATAGGAATCCACGAGCACGTTCTTCTTTTCCGCCGTCAAGAAGCGTTCCGGCTCCTGTCCGTCGATTGTCTGAACGCGCTTGTCGAAATAAATCACGTTCTGGATGAACGGCCATTTCATGTACAGCCCGGGTTTCTTGACGGCATATCTGACTTCCCCGAACTGGCGGACCAGCGCGTACCGGCGCTCATCCACAACGAACAGCGTCATGGACGCGACAATGGCGGCCAGAATGACGGCGACGGCAATGCCCTGGATTTTCGCGTTCATCAGCGCGCCTCCCGATCCCGGCCCAGGTTCCCCCGGCCGGATTTGCCAGTATTGTTGTTCCCTTGCGTGTTTTCCACCTGCGGCGGTACGGCGCCGGAAAAAACGGAAGAGGCGGCGTTGCCGGAAGCGGGCGCGGCATTCGCCGGCGACGCGGCGCCGCCATTGGTCGCCGGAACCACGGCGCTCGCCTGCATGAGCTTGTCAAGCGGCAGATAGAGAAGGTTGCCCTGCCCCTTGGCGTCGATCATCACCTTGCTGGTGCTGGACAATATCCGCTCCATCGTTTCCAGGTAGAGGCGCTTGCGCGTCACCTCCGGCGCCCTGGAGTATTCCGACAACATTTGACGGAAGCGGCTGGCGTCGCCTTCTGCCGTGGCGATCATGCTGTCCCGGTAGCCTTTCGCTTCCTCGACCAGGCGCGCCTGCATCCCTTCCGCCCGGGGAATGATGTCGTTGGCGTAGGCCCGGCCTTCGTTGATCTTGCGTTCCCGGTCCTGCCCAGCCTTCACCGCGTCGCTGAACGCCGCCTGCACCTGTTCGGGCGGCTGGGCGTTCTGCATGGTGACCCTGGAAATTTCGATGCCGGTCCGGTAATTGTCGAGGATCTGCTGCATCAGCCTGGCGGCCTCGTCCGTCACCTGACCGCGCTGGGTATTGATGACCTCGTCCATGTCCTTGTTGCCGACGATCTCGCGAATCGCCGTCTCCGCCGCCTGCATCACCGCATCGTCTGGATTGCGGTTGTTGAAGAGATAATCTTCCGCGTCCTTCAGCACGTATTGCACGGCGAACTGGATGTCGATCAGGTTTTCATCCTTCGTCAGCATCAGGGCTTCTTTCAGCACCTTGTTGCGATCCGAGCCGCGATAGCCGATTTCCAGCGCGCGTACGCCGGTGAGATTCACGATTTCATGCGATTCGACCGGCCAGGGCGCGCGCCAGTGCAGGCCAGGATCGGCAGTCGTCGCGTATCTGCCGAAACGCAACACGACACCCCGCTCCGAGGCATTCACCACGTAGAAACCGGAAGCGAGCCAGCCCGCGACAAGAACCATGGCGACAATAACGACGATGCGCCCCCCCATCCGGGGATCGAAACCGAAAGAACCGCCGCCACCGTTCGGATCGCCCGGACCACGCCGTTTTTTCCTGCCGAACAATCCGGCAAGACGGTTATTGAAATCGCGGAAGATATCCTCCAGGTCGGGAGGACCGTTATCCGGTCGCCGGGAACGATTCCCCCGATCATCGTCCGGATCGTTGTCGTTGCGGCCCCATCCCGGACCGTTCATGGACATGAGGATGCCTAGGGTTGGAATCATCGTCGTTATTGTAAAGTCTCGGGAAATTCAAAAAGCCGTAGCCCATCCAGCGCGTGTTTCCGGGCCGTTTTCCGGCTGCACGGTCCGCGCGCATTTTTCTCGCGCGCATCCGGAAAGCGCATCGCGCAACAAGCCAAGTCCGTCACCAGTTCGCGCGCTCAACCTGATGCGCCGGATTCTACCATAGCCATCTTCGTCAACCGCCGGGAGAGCGGCGGTCACATCGATCTTGTTCCAGATCTGGATTTGCGGCACATGCTCCGCGCCGATTTCGCGCAGGACCTTGTCGACTTCCCGGATTTCGTCTTCCCGCGACACACTGGCGCTGTTGACCACATGCAACAGGATATCCGCGTCCGCCGTGGCGTCCAGGGTCGCCTGGAACGCGGCCACCAGCGCGTGCGGCAGGTCGCGGATAAACCCGACGGTATCCGAGAGCACCACCGCGCCAGCGCCGAGCCAGAGTTTGCGGGAAGTGGTCTCCAGCGTGGCGAACAACTGATCGGCCACGTAAGCGTTGGCGTGCGTGAGCGCGTTGAAGAGCGTGGACTTCCCCGCGTTGGTATACCCGACGAGCGAGACGTTCAGTGTGTCGCCCTTCAAGCGCGCCTTGCGCTGCACGCCGCGCTGACGGTTCAGGCGAGCAATGCGCTCCTTGAGGAACTTGACCCGCTGGCCCAGGAGCCGGCGGTCGGTTTCCAGTTGCTTTTCCCCCGGCCCGCGCAGGCCGATTCCGCCGCGCTGGCGCTCCAGGTGCGTCCAGCCGCGCACCAGGCGAGTAGAAAGATGCTCGAGCTGCGCGAGCTCCACCTGCAACTTGCCCTCCGCGCTCTGGGCACGCAGGGCGAAAATGTCCAGGACAAGACGCGTCCGGTCGATCACGCGGCAAGCGAGCGCCTTTTCCAGATTGCGCTCCTGCGCCGGCGACAGCGCGTGATTGAAAACCACCAGGTTGCCCTGCGCGCCCGCGCAGGCGGCCGCGATCTCCTCCACCTTGCCCTTGCCCGCATGGAATTTGGCGTCCGGGCTGGCGCGCCGTCCCGTGACTTCGGCGCAGACCATGCCGCCCGCCGACTCCGTGAGCAGCCGCGCCTCTTCCAGGCGTTCGGAAAAATCATCCTGCCCGAAATCAATCTGCACCAGCACGGCCCGTTCACGGGCGGGAATACGCTCAAGCATGCGCAAAGGGAAAAGGCCGCACAAGGAAAAGGGAGAGAACGGCGCGCCTCCCCGCCAGCGCGATGCCCGGCAATGCCGGACCAATCGGCGCCGGGATGATGAAACCGCGCGTTTGCCAGTCGGTCAACAAAATCAGCTTTCGGACAACGCGGCTTCCGCGGCGAACGCTTGCTGGATACTCACGGGACGCGCCGGCACCACGGTGGAAATGGCGTGTTTGTACACCATCTGGGTCACGGTGTTCTTCAGAAGCACGACATACTGGTCGAAAGATTCAACCTGGCCTTGCAGCTTGATCCCGTTGACAAGATAGATGGATACGGGGATATGTTCCTTGCGCAGGGTATTGAGGAACGGGTCTTGTAAAAGTTGCCCCTTGTTGCTCATGATTTTGCTCCATGAATTGTCGTTAGTTATGAACGGCGTAATCTACCTTATTTCTGGACGCTTGCGCCACAGGGGAATATCTTAACCGCATTCTTGTCCCCCTGGTGTGTCAATCCCGCCCAAACCGCCCAAACACGGGTTTTGACAGCCAACAGCATATACCTTGCCGGCGCGCGCGGGAGGAATCCCGCAGCCTTTGTGTCGCGCACGCCTTCCTTGTGAGGCAAACCCGTGTGTCGCATTGGATCAGCCGGTTTCGGACGCGCCACTGGAAAGGCGGAAAAAGGCGGTCGGGAACCCGGTCCGAAGCAGGAGTCCGAGACCAAGGAGACTTTGCAGCAGGTACAGGCTGCTGGAAATGCCGTGCCAGGTCACGAAACGCTCGCGCAAGGGGCTTTGCATGACATCGAGCGGCGCGGCATCCAGTTTCATCTGTTCCATCCAGGGCTGGATGCCGAAAAGGCTCACTGCCGTGAGGATGAGCATCATGACTGCAAGCCACAGGGAAAGCGTCCTCAGTCCGGCGCGTCCCTGCCGGAGGAGGAAAAAGAAACACAGGTAGCCGCCCAGCGCCAAACCCATCCAGCCGGACGCCGCGAAAACATGTCCGGCAATCCGCCCGGCCAGGGGACGATCGTCCAGGGTATGGAACAAAATAGGCACGACCAGATAACCGACGATCCACATTCCGCCCACCCAGGCGGTAAGCGCGATCTGGAACAGGACATTGGCGAACAGGCGCATGGAAAAACCCGGGAAATCAGAAGCGACAGAAGCGATGTTTCAATCCACGCCCGTGACCGGGCGAAACAGCATGGAAGGGATTACCTCCCTCCCAAGCCAGATTATCCCCCTGAAGGGGAAGGTTTCCAACCGGAGTTTGTTTTCGATGAAAAGATGGAAAACGCGACACCACGACAGGATAATGCGCGAGATGGCGCGCATTTCTTCCCGCGCGCGCAATCAGGCGCCGGGCCGCGCGACCGTCTTCGAACATCCGGCGCTGACGGAGAATTCCCGGGCCGGGGAGAATCATCCCGCCAATCCGTCCTGTCGTGCAATGTTCCGAAGAGATTTTCTCCCCGCGGTCAGCCAGGTTACGCTTCATTTCGTCCGCTGTGATTCCCCCGCCGCTGGACCCGCCCCCGCGGGAGCGCGGCCATGCCGGGCGCGCGTGGAATAACGACCATATCCATTGTTGTCCGCAAAACCCGGCGTCCAATTGGCCTATTCCTGCCTTCTGACCCTGCGATACCCCATCCACAGGAGCGGCGCCAGCAAGAGAAGCGCCTGGGCGCCCAGGCTTTGCGTGGTGGGCGCCACCCCCAGCCAGTCGATTTGCGGAAAGCCGGGAAGATAGATGCTGGCGATCTTGCCGGCGGCCTGGAGTTCGACAACAGCCTGGCCCATGAAGACGATGGCAAGGCCGAACAGGAGTATCGAGGTGACACCGAAGAAAAGGCCAAAGGGAAGACGCAGGGCGGCATGGCGCAGGAGGAAGAAGAGGGCAGTGAGGACAAGCGCGGCGGCGACGAGTCCGGCGCAGAGCGCGGCTTCCCTGTCGGACGCGCTGATGGCGAGCGCCTCGTAGAAGAGGACGGTTTCCGCGCCTTCGCGGTACACCGCCAGGCAGGACGCGCCGGAAAGCGCGAGGAGCGATCCCCGGCTCAGGGCGGCATCCATTTGGCTGGCGATCCATTCTTCCCAGCGCCGCGCCTCTCGCCTGGCGAAAAGCCAGCAACTCACGTAAAAAAGCGTGAGGCTGGCGACGAGCATGGTGAAGCCTTCCACCACGGCAAGCGGCGCGCCGGCGGTTTTGAGGAAACGGTCGATTGCCCAGCCAGTCAGGATGGACAAGGGAATGGCAAGCGCCACACCGGCATGGATGACCCAGACTTTGTCGGCGGCTCCGGCGCGGCGCAGGTACGTGGCGAGGGCGCTCACCACCAGGAGGGCTTCCGCTCCCTCGCGCAACAGGATGAGAAAAGCCTTCAGGAAAGCGCCGCCCTCGCTCAGCGCGGATTCCCCGGCGTAGAGCTGGCGAGCGGTTTCCAGCCTCGCTTTCAGGCGCTGCCACGACACGTCGAGATCCGCCCTGGGCACGCCGCGCATGGCATTGCCGTTCAACGCGCCGAAGAGCACTTCCAGTTCGCCCTTGAGCGCCGAATCCTTGAGTCCCAGATCCAGTTCCAGCGCCTCAAAATGGTTGAAATAGAGCGCGGAAAAGGTGTTCGCGGTGGCGAGCGCGTTGGCCGGATCATAGGCTTCGACGGCGGCTTCCCCTTCCGCCAGGATGTCGCCGATGACCTCGCCGCCGCCGCGCCCGGCATGGCAGGACATGGAAAGACAAAGACAGGCAAGGGTCAACGCCAGTGCCTGCCGGAGGACAAGGGAAAAGAAACGAAAGACGGAAGACAAGGGCTGTGTCGGTCCGCCACCTTCGGCCAGGATGTTCGCTTGCATCATCAAACCTCACTTGTTGAACAGGGAAGACAGGAAGGAAAGCGGGCGTTCCGGGCCGGACGCCGGAAGAGGCGTGTCATGGACGCCCCACGCGGATACGACCAGCGCCCTGTTGCGGCAAAAGATGGCCCTGGGAAGCGGAACGCCGGCGCGCACCCACCATTGGCGATGTATCTCGTCGTTTTTCATGAACCACCATTCATCGCGCCAGCCGTCGTTTGCCGACACGACGATGCCCGTGATCCTCATCTCGACATGGGAATCGCCCGGCGCTTCCCGGAGGGGAAAATCATCCGG